>CAZCQT010000253.1:1975-3300 GCA_964500905.1 uncultured Moorellales bacterium | reverse complement strand
AGAACGATCCCTTGGTAATTGAAGCCTACTTGGGCAGGGAGGATGATGATGATGAAGAATGATGTAATCCTTGCCATAAAAAACCTGGAAACCTATTACGGTAAAATCCATGCTTTAAAAGGGATTGATTTGGAGGTAAGAAAAGGGCAGATAGTTACCCTATTGGGCTCCAATGGGGCAGGTAAAAGCACCACCTTAAAAACCATTTCCGGTTTAGTCCCTGCGGCAAAAGGTGAAATAATCTTTAAAGGAAAGAACATTGCCAAGGAAACCCCCCACGGAATTGTGGAAATGGGCTTGATTCATGTGCCCGAGGGCAGAAGAATTTTTAAGGGCTTGTCAGTGAAGGAAAATTTGCAGTTAGGGTCCTTTACCTTAAAAGATGAGCATATTCGCAAGGAGAGAATGGATCATGTTTTTGAGATTTTTCCCATTCTAAAAAACAGACAAAGGCAAGATGCGGGCCTTCTTTCCGGCGGTGAACAGCAAATGCTGGCCATCGGCAGAGCCATGATGGCGGATATTGATCTGTTATTGTTGGATGAGCCTTCCATGGGTTTGGCACCTATTATTGTGCAGGAAATCATGAGAATCATCAAAAGGCTGAATGAAGAAGGTATTACCATTTTGCTGGTAGAGCAAAACGCCAAAATTGCACTAAAGCTGGCAGATACCGGTTATGTTTTAGAAACGGGAAAAATAGTAATGCAAGGCGATGGGGCAACTTTGAGAGAGGACCAAACCATAGTACAGGCCTACTTGGGGGCCTAGATGAACCCGGGACGGGCATTGTTGCCTTAAAGTGGAAAGCTGAAGTATTATAGCCATTTGTTATTTCCTCCCTCCTGGTACATGCTTTGTTGTATTATAGCGAAAAACGGAAGATAAAAAGCTAAAACTAAAAATGCAATGGTATTCCTTTGGGGCCTTTTTGAGTGCTTTTATGCATGAGATCCTTCATTCCGCTATGCTTCATTCAGGATGACGTAAAAGTAGGTGCTTTCTCCTACCGTCACCCTGAACGGAGTGAAGGGTCTCATGCAGAACCACATGCAAAAGAGACCACAAAGCAAAGCAACGCCCAGGGGCTTTACTAAACCGTCACCCTAAACAAATTAGGGTGACGCAAAAGCAGGTGTTCTCTACCCCCGTCACCCTGAACGCAGTGAAGGGTCTCATGCAGAACCACATGCAAAAGAGACCACAAAGCAAAACATCCAAGGATTTTAGGCTTTCAGCCTTAGCTTTACGCTTTCTTGAAAGGAGGCCCCCATAAAAGGTATGAATATCAAGCGTGTATTCAACACCGTGGACACCCATACAGG
>CAZCQT010000253.1:0-1875 GCA_964500905.1 uncultured Moorellales bacterium | reverse complement strand
CCATAAAAGGTATGAATATCAAGCGTGTATTCAACACCGTGGACACCCATACAGGCGGCGAGCCTACCCGTACCATTACTGGGGGGGTGCCTTATATTCCCGGTAAAACCATCACCGAAAAAATGCTTTATCTGAAAGAAAAGGAAGATTGGATCAGGCAATTTCTGATGTATGAACCCAGAGGCAATGAAGTTATGTCCGGAGTTTTTTTAACCGAACCCTGTTTGCCCCAAGGGGATATGGGAGTAATTTTTATCGAGGTGGGCGGCTATTTGCCCATGTGTGGTCATGATACCATTGGTGTTTGTACTACCTTAATTGAAACAGGCATTATTAAGGCACAGGAGCCTTATACTTACATAAATTTAGATACCCCCGCCGGCTTGGTCAAAACCAAAATAAAAGTAGAAAACCAAAAGGCAAAAGAAGTTTCCTTTACTAATGTGCCTTCTTTTGTTTTTCTGCAGGATGCACTGGTAAAGGTACCGGGACTGGGCTTGCTGAAAATGGATATCAGTTATGGGGGTAATTTTTATGCTATTTTAGAAGCTGTTGATTTGGGTATAGAAATAATACCCCAAAGAGCCAAAGAAATAGTGGCTTTGGGAAATGAAATTAAAGAAGCAGTTAATAGGGAGATTTCGGTTTATCATCCGAAAGCATCTTTTATTGACGAAGTAACTCATGTGGAATTTTCCGCCCCTTCGCTTAATTATCAAGGGGGTTTAAAAAATGCAGTGGTGATTCCTCCGGGGGCAATTGATCGCTCCCCCTGCGGCACAGGCACTTCCGCTAAAATGGCCAGCCTGCACGCCAAGGGTAAACTTGGTTTAAATCAGGAATTTTTCCATGAAAGCATTATTGGTTCAACCTTTAAATGCAAAATAATAGGAGAGGCAATGGTAGGGGATTTTAAAGCCATCATACCGGAAATAACTGGCTCTGCCTATATAACCGGCATGCATACTTTTATTCTGGATCCGGAGGATCCTTTTCCGAAAGGATTTCAATTAAGTTAAAAGTTGTCTCTTTTAATATAGTTTGTGATTTAGGGGGATAAGCCCATGTTCTACGTTTATATAATGACCAACAGTAATAACAAGGTTTTATATACAGGGGTTACCAATGATTTAAATCGGCGTGTTTACGAACATAAAAATAAGTTAGTGAAGGGGTTTACGCAAAGATATAATGTTAATAAATTGGTGTATTTTGATACCTCAACGAGCATAAAAGCAGCTATTGCCAGGGAAAAAGAAATTAAAGGTTGGCGCAGGGAAAGGAAAAACCAGTTGATTAACAATTTAAATCCCGAATGGGAAGATTTATCTAATCAATTTTTTGTGTTCGCTTCCACAAATACCGAGGCAGGGAATGACTAAAAAGCCTACAGCGATGCTGTAAAGAACATAGCCAAGACCGAAACACCAACTTCTGCGTCAACCTAAGTGGAGCGCAGCTTCCACTTTAACGTCACCCTGAATGGAGCGAATACCAATTTTAACGTCATCCCGGGTGGGGCACAGCTTTTACTTTTACGTCATCCTGAATGGAGCGTAGCTTTTACTTTTACGTCATCCTGAATGGAGCGTAGCGGAATGAAGGATCTCATGCATAGGGGCATGCAAAAAGACCCCAAAGGAATACCCCAAAAGGTTTATCATGAAAGTTGTAAACCAAGGATAAAAACAGAAAGACTTGCATGAGATTCTGCATGAGACCCTTCACTCCGTTCAGGGTGACGGTAGGAGAAAGCACCTGCCCTTACGTCATCCTGAATGGAGCGAACACCAACGTTTACGTCATCCTGAATGGAGCACAGCTTTTACTTTTACGTCATCCTGAATGGAGCGTAGCGGAATGAAGGATCTCATG
>CAZCQT010000252.1:531-3307 GCA_964500905.1 uncultured Moorellales bacterium | reverse complement strand
TGATTTAAGAAAAGACCATAGTGCGGTAAAGATACAATTTGATGAAGCTTTAAACGAAGGTATTTTTTTTGAAACCACGCATTGCAGAAGGGATGGGAGTCTTCTACCCGTAGAAGTTAGCTCTCAAAGTACTATCCTTGGCAAGGATCAAGTTGTTGTCAGTATTATTCGTGATATAACAAGCCGGAAACAGGCGGAAGTGGAAATGCAGAAGGCAATAAAGGCTTCAGAAGCAGCTTACAGGGCCAAAAGTGAATTTTTATCCAATATGAGCCATGAAATCAGAACACCCTTAAATGGAATTATCGGCATGATAGATTTAACCATGTTGACAGCATTATCTCGGGATCAGCTTGATAACCTTTCCACTGCGAAAACCTGTGCCAACTCCCTGTTGAAAATAATTAATGATATTTTAGATTTTTCTAAAATTGAGGCAAATAAGCTATCTATTGAAGAGATAGAGTTCGATTTAAAGCTCTTACTGGAGAAAACAATAAAAATTCATGATTTAAGGGCCAAGGAAAAGGGTGTTGAGCTAAATTGTAATCTTCCTCTTCAGCTACCTCGTTTTCTTTTGGGGGATCCATATCGTTTGCAGCAGGTATTAAATAATTTATTAAGCAATGCCGTTAAGTTTACAGATGCGGGCTTAATTAGCTTAGATATTAGAATCTTAAATTATTTAACCGACGAGCTTACTCTTCGGTTTTCTGTTACTGATACAGGCATCGGTATTTCAGAGGACGAGCTGAAAAGGTTATTTAGTAGTTTTAGTCAAATTGATGGTTCATCCACAAGAAAAGTGGGCGGTACCGGCCTGGGGCTGGTGATCTCCAAACAGTTGGTAGAAATGATGGGCGGTAATTTGCTTGTGGAAAGTAAGAAAAATAAGGGCAGTGTCTTTTATTTTGATTTAAAATTTAGGCTGGGAGAAATCAAAAATGCGGAGATAAAGGATTATGGACATAAGGGCACCTATAGGACAGAGAGAAATGTAAGGATATTGCTCGTTGAAGACAATTTAGTAAATCAAATTGTCATCGGAAAAATGCTTGAGGAATTAGGTTATAAATTTGAGGTGGCTAATGATGGCGAGCAAGCTTTAAGCCTACTGAAAAATAATTATTATGATCTTTGCTTAATGGACATTCAAATGCCGGGGTTGGATGGCATTACAGCTGTTAGTGAAATTCGTCAAAATGAGCAAAAGAATGGTGGACATTTGCCTATTGTAGCCATAACAGCCCATGCTCTTTATGGAGATCGCGAGAGGTTTTTGAAAAAAGGAATGGATGAATATATAGCTAAGCCTTTTCATTACACGGAATTATTTATCATCATAGAAAAATTATTGGATAAATTTAAGGATAATAAAAATAATGCCTATCAAGCAGTTATCCGGGAGGATTCCAATGCTATTATTGAATTACAGGATTTTTTGAGGGATTATACTCAAGAGATGCAAATTGTTATGGATAAAATAACAAATAATAGCCAAGTATTAAAACATCACATTGGGGAAGGCAATTTAGTGGAGGCGGAAGGGATGGCTCAGGAGATAAAAACCTTGGCAGCCCTAATTAGTGCCGATAAAATAAAAACTGTAGCATTCAGAATCCAATTAGCCATCAGAAGAGGAGACTCGTTGGAGGGAAGGGAACTATGTGATGAGCTGGAAGGAGAAATCAGAAAATATTTAGCTATTATAAATAGAAGAGGTGTTTAAAATGAAGATATTAATTGCAGAAGATGATTTGGCCAGCAGGAAGTTTTTATTTAAACTGCTTTCTCAGTATGGTGAATGTGATTTAACTATTGATGGTATAGAAGCCTTAGAGGCTTTTGCAATTGCCTATGATTTGGGAGAACCTTACGATTTACTTTGCCTGGATATTATGATGCCAAAGATTGATGGCTTGAAGGTGCTGAAAACTATTAGAGAGTATGAAAATAAAAAGGGCATCGATGATGCTGAAAAATGTAAAGTAATTATCACCAGTGCTTTGAGTGAATCAGAGGTTGAATTTGATTTTCCTGTTACGGAAAATGAAATTTACGAAACAAAACCAGTTGATTCAATCAGAATTAAAGATGCACTTAAGAAACTGGAGCTTATTTAATTTTTTTACCGGGTGGTGAGCTGAGTATTGGTGGAGATCAGAGTAAACATTTATAAATGCACAGAGGGGGATGTTTTGGCAGAGGATATTTTAAGTCCCTATGGAGCGGTATTGTTGTCTCGCGGCACCTTTGTCAATGATTATATTATACAAAGGTTGACGGAGCTTGGTATTGAAAAGGTACTGGTATTTAAGGCAGAACAAAAAACGGCCTCCAACGATTTGTTTGAAAAAAGCTATATAAGCAGCATGTTTAAAACCAAGCAATTAATGCAAGCATTAATCAAGAGTGGAAAATTAGATAATTCCGCGGTAGAGGAGATAACCGCAACTATTGTTTCCACAAAAGAAGAGACGGAGCAGATTATAAAGTTTTTAATGAAGGTGCAGGAGGCAGATGATTACACATATTACCATAGCGTAAATGTGTCTTACTATTCCATGCTGATAGCCCGGTGGCTGAATTTGGACGAAAGGGAAGTCAAAATAATAACTCAGGCAGCTTTATTGCATGATGTGGGAAAGGCAAAAATCCCCAACGGGCTTTTGAATAAAAAAGGGAGACTTACTGATGAAGAATTTGCAGAACTGCAAAGGCATTCCCAATATGGTTACGAAATGTTAAAGGACATTAAGGAAATTTCCTGGGAAGT
>CAZCQT010000252.1:0-521 GCA_964500905.1 uncultured Moorellales bacterium | reverse complement strand
AAAATGTAGTGCTTATGCATCACGAAAGGGATGACGGTTCCGGTTATCCAATGGGGCTTACTCGTGATAATATTAATAATTATGCAAAGATTGTGGCTGTGGCAGATGTTTATGATGCTATGACCTCTAATCGGCCATATAAACAGGCCATGACTCCCTTCAATGCCTTTGAGGAATTTTTTGCTGTTTGCAGAAGCCGTTTGGATATGAATATAGTGGATGTGTTTTTAGCTAACTTGGCAAAATATTATGTGGGCTGTGAAGTAGCATTGAGTAATGGCGGAACAGCTAAGGTGGCCTATGTACCGCCTCAATGTCCTTGGAATCCCATTATCAATGTAAATTCCGGCTTTATAGACTTATCTATAGAAAAAGAGCTTATAATTGTAGAAATGATTTGATTCGATGCTATTTTTAGTTACAGATAATTTAAATTTTAAATAATGACAAACCCTGGGAAGTGAAGTATGTGAATAGGCTTGAACACTTAATAGCGGAAAGAGACAGACTTGAATTAGTTT
>CAZCQT010000251.1:0-3316 GCA_964500905.1 uncultured Moorellales bacterium | reverse complement strand
TAGAATCTCCTGTTCCTTTAAAGGAAAACCGAGCTGATCCGGTTCAATTCTCTTTCCAAAGAACCCCTCAAGAACCTGGATTCCCTCGCCCGCAGTTATCGGCCCAGGATCTAACCATTCCGGCTTGTTTTCCTCCTCATGCCCCCGATTATCTAAGCGGAAGTGCAGCCTTTCTGTTACGGACAAAAAATGTCCCTTAGGCATTTGTCCATCCAAATCATAATTATTATCGTAGCCCCCAAAGACTAAACCGTATTTTCGTAAAAATTTTACAGCCTGTTCTGCCGGATGATTTTTCAGCTTATCGGCATAATTGAGTTTTGGCAAATAAGCACCTTGTTTTTTCAACTTATCCTGAAGGCTTTTAATTTGCTCCTGAGATCCGGCCAATTCCTGAACAGTTAATTTGTTGTCCAATAAAATTTTAGCTGCTGCCCCTGCCGCTTGCCCTGTGCACATACCGATGGGCACAACTCTGGCACTGCCGTGAGCCAGGGAATCAAAGCTGGCGGCTCTGCCCACCACCATTAGGTTTTGGATTTCCTTAGGCACCAGGCTTCTAAAAGGAATGCTGTAGGCATCGGGGTTGCCCACCACAAACCCCCAATTAGCCATAGATGTAGGCTGCAAATCCACGGGGTAAGAGCCCACGGCGATCTTATCCCAAAAATCCATATGTCCCAATACATCATTAATGCTAAGTCGATACAAGCCCTGCATATGTCTGGTCTCTCTGATATAGAGTTCTTCGGCAACCCCCACCAGGTAAGCGTTTTTAAAGGCGGGGATCTGTTTTTTCATATGCTCTACAATATGTTCTGCCTCTTTGGTTCCTCTGGCTATCCCTTCTTTTTTAGATTCCGGATCTAGCCCATCTACGCCAAAAATATGCATACAATTTATCAAGACATTACCGTTTTTCATCCTGCCAATATTTAATCCCCTGGTACGGATTTGCTTGTCCAGGCTTTGATAGACGCTCATCTCATCAAAAAAACCCCAGGCGGAATCATTGGTGGCACCGTTTGAAGATCTGGGCAGTTTAGGGTCGTTTAAAGCACTTTTAATAGTTGCCCAGTTAGCTCCGCCAACTTCAAAAACCAAGGTGACCACCTGGCCCTGATAGGGCACCCCAAGATCCTCTTGAGCATAGGTAAAATCCACCCCGGCTTGATAGGCAATATCCCCATCCTGAGTCGCATCAATAAAAATTTTAGCTGTATAAGTGTTTTCTTGCTCGCCTTTTCTAGTTTTTAAGCTGATTATTTGATTATCTTTTTTGATAACCTCTATAACTTCCTCTTCCAGCTTAAGATACAAATTCTTCTCATTAGCTACCATTTTATCAAGGGCCTTTTGAGCTGCTCCAATGTCGAAGGAATAGCCCCCCATTTGCTTTTGAAACTCCTCAAAAATACCCCTGGTCACCATTCTCCTGTCGGCATCAAAGTTCATGTCAAGGGAGTTAAGCTTACCCAGAGTAAAAAGCCCGCCAATGGTTTTTCTGTTATCTACCAGCAAGGTTATGTTGCCGTTTCTGCTGCTGGAAACGGCAGCAGCAATCCCCTCCGGATCCGAGCCAATAACGATTACATCGTACTCATCCTTGGTAGGCTCTGCCTTTGGGGTTGCTTTCTTTGGAGGGTCCCCGCTTGGGCCTTCTTGATTGGGAACTTCCGGTGGATCTTGAATGGTGTTCTCAACCTCCTGTTCACCCTCCGGCTCAGTTGATATATGCTCAACTACAGGCTCCTCCGGCACTGAGCTTTCCATAGGATCCTTTATTAAATTTTCTATTGGAGGTTTCTTTGTGGTGTTTTTCTCTTGGTCATCCATGCTGATTTGGCCCTGGGGAGTACAAGCCACTATTAAAAACGCCACAATTAAAAAGACAAGAGTTTGCTTCGTTTTCTGGTACCGCATCTATAATTTTTACCCTCCTAAATGAATAATGAAAAAATAGGGGAAAATAAACCTTAACGATGGTTTAACAGTTGTAGAAACTTTGCATGTATTGCTTTAAGGGTGAGATCCTTCACTTCGTTCAGGATGACAGAATCACCGGATCCTACTTCAATGTCATTCTGAGCGTTAGCGAAGAATCTTAACCCCAAAGAAATACATACAAAGGTTTTCCCTTTCGCCTGTCCCCTGTCCCCTAACTACTTTGTAAAATCTAACAAATTCAAACCGATTTCATCACTAAATTCCCTATCAACACTGCCATCAATCACATCAATTACCACTTCTAAAGTTGCACTGACAATGGCCGAGCTTAAATGGCCCCCGACAACCCTGTTGGTAATGTCACCCAAGCAAACGTGAACATGGAGATAAACCTCCCCATTTTGCCTGGTTATGTTTCCGGAAAGGCTTGTCACCTCCATATCTCCGGTGTATTCATTAGAATGATAAATCTTGGCGGCCGTTTCAAATAAGCCGATTGTTGCTTTATTGACTGCTCCGATGCCGGATATTGTTCCCAGCCTAATATTCTCCGTTGCACAAACTTCTTTCAAAGCCGTTATAACTTCCTCGCCCTTGTTTAACCTAACAACATACTTACTGCCAAATCGCTTATATTCCATCAATTTCCCTCCTTTACTACTTTATGCGATTATAGCATTTTTAACCGATTCAAACAACCGTTAAACACACTGGAAAGTATCCGGTGATCTTTGGTATACTTAGGTAGCATTGCAATTTAAAACACAGTTCTTACCATACCTTCATAATCCCCGAAAGGCGGTGGCTGCAGGTGAGCAAAATCAACTTTAAAGCGGCAGTAATCTTTGTTTTTATCATAGCGGCAATCTTTTTAATAGCCACGGTTAAAGGCGGCAACAAACCGACTGTGGGCGATCCTATTTCTCCAATAACAGAGACTATCAAAAAGATTGCCGCTACTGATGATTTGTCAGCAAAGCCTCCCCAGGAACCCGCTGTAGATTTTGACGAGGAAGACATTATCCCAATAGAGGAACCCTATCCGGAGGATACCACTCCCGCCGAAATAAGCACGACAGCAACAACTTGTTTGGAATGTACGGAGGAAACCATTGCCGAAGGCATTACAATCATTAAAAACCCCAACATTGCAAAAGTTACACTTCTGAATCAAATTGACGGATACTCCCTCACTTTACCGCAAGAGATGCAAATTACGGATACAACGACTGCAAATATCAGGCTTGTTTTGGAGGATCAACATCGAAAGCTGGAGATTTATAAGCAGCCTTTGATGGGCATTAATCCATCACCCCAAATCTATATCTCTTACTCCAACCGGTTTTTAAGCAATCGGGATGATCATCAA
>CAZCQT010000250.1:1889-3328 GCA_964500905.1 uncultured Moorellales bacterium | reverse complement strand
GCCTGCCTTTAAAAAGTAAACTGCAAATTAATGCGTTCATACAAACACTTTTACCTGAACCTGTTGCACCGGCAATTAATAAGTGAGGCATTTTTGTCAAATCAGCAATCACGGGTTTGCCCGCAATATCCTTGCCAAAGGCTACTGTTAAAATAGATTCGGATTGCATAAATTCCTCAGTTTCCAATACTTCCCTAAAGCTAACCAGTGATATTTCTTTATTCGGAACCTCTATACCTACTGCTGCCTTTCCAGGAATAGGTGCCTCAATCCGTACTTGAGGAGCTGCTAAACTTAGTGCAATATCATCCGCCAGATTTACGATTCTGCTTACCTTTACACCCTGTGCCGGCTGCAATTCATAGCGGGTAATAGTAGGTCCGCAGCTGACCTGAGTAACCTTGCCCTTTACTCCAAAGCTTAATAATGTATCTTCAAGCACTTGTACATTATCAGTAATATCTTTATTAATTCGAGGGTTTTTTAATTTTAAAGCGGGCTTTAGTAAACTAAATGATGGTAAACGAAAGTTTGGTGCTACTGTAAGTTTTTTTTCCTTCTTTTCTGAAACAGAGCTAGTTGCTTCCGTTATGTCTAGCTCTTCTTTTTCACTCGTTTGTCTTGCTTGAAGAATAACCGCCGAATTGTCTATATTAGCTTCTATAAAATCCTCTTGTGACTTTAAAATAGCCATATTATCAACAATAATAAAATCTTCCTTCTTTTTATTTACTTTTTTTCTCGGTTTTTTATTGGTTGTTTCTTCTTCGGCTATAAACAAAAAAGAAACTAATTGATTCTTTAAGTAACTGAAAAAAGCACCTATTTTAGAAAATATTTGACGAGGAAAAAGTTGATCCGCACCGCTGGCTAACATCAAAAGGGCTATAATGGTTAGGGTCGCCAATACTATGTATAATCCTATCGGGCCAAAAGCCGAAAAAATAATTACCGCAAAAACTGCACCTAATACTCCTCCGCCTTCGCCATAAAACCCCTGTATAATGGCCTCCCACCATCCTAAGCTAGTAACATAGTCAATATGCAAAAAAATAATAACTACTAAAAATAACAATATGCTTCCGCCATTTTTAGCGTTAGCAAAAGGTATTTGTTTGGCAAAAATTAAACGAAAGGCCCAAAAAAGCCCAAGGGCTGCCAGCAGGAATTTGCCATCCCCCACTAGGTTGCCAAAAATTATCGATATTAATTGGCCAATAGGCCCCAGAGGAGATTCAAGTGAAGTTTGATTACTAAAATAAAAACTGGCTAAACAAAAAAAGGACAAAGCCATCACAAAAACACCCGTAATCTGCCTTTTTAGAATATTGGCTGCCTTTTTTGTTTTCTTTCGGGCCATGTTGTTCACCTCACCTATGTAGTTCTATATTTATGAAAATAAGTCCTTGTTTACCCGATAATAAAACCCCTTTTTATCA
>CAZCQT010000250.1:0-1789 GCA_964500905.1 uncultured Moorellales bacterium | reverse complement strand
ACTTTAATGTTCCCCTAAAACAGAAACAGCAATATTATTGGCATGGTCACCAACACGCTCCAAGTTGCTTATAATATCAAGAAACACAACACCTGAGCCGGGGAAACATTTACCTGTATTCAGCCTGCTAATATGGCTTCTTCTCAGCTCCTTCTCTAAAACATCAATCTGCTTTTCTAGCATTTGAGTTTTTCTGGCTTCATCATGGCTATCATGCTGCAATGCATTTATAGCCTGCTGATATGTTTTTTCAACTAAGTAATTAAATCTGGCCAATTCCCCCAAAGCCTGCTCACTGAAAGGAAGATTTTCTTGTATGCGAACTATTGACATTTCTACTATATTTTCGGCATGATCTCCAATTCTTTCTATATCAGTTACACAGTGTAAAAGGCCGGTATGTTTTTTTGATAAAGCAGGGGTCATTTCTGTCTGTGCCAGCTGGGCTAAATAAGTTGTTATTTTATCAGCTAAATCATCAACCAAATCTTCTTGTTCAAATACAGATTGTGCCTTTGCCTCATCCCTTTTAACAAAGCTTTCCATAGCATCTATTACCATTTGATAGGCAATATTAGCCATTCTTACAATTTCCTTTGAGGCTAAAGAAAGTCCAATTGCCGGGGTACCCAGCATTCTTTGATCCAAGTATATAGGTCCCTTTACCACGACCTCTTCTTCTCCCGGAAGCATCTTTGTTACCAGACGGGCAAATTGATTAATAAAAGGCAAAAAAACTATTGTATTAATAATATTAAATAAGGTATGAGCATTGGCTATTTGTCTCGCTGTATCTTGAGAAAGTAGTTTTATAAATCCGGCAAATTGATTAATAAGTAATAAAAATATCAGACTGCCAACTACGTTAAACAAAACATGAGCCGCGGCGGCACGCCTTGCAGTTAAGGATCTACCAATACCAGCCAACACGGCAGTGATGCAAGTGCCGATATTTGTGCCAAGCAAAATGGGCAAAGCTGCTTCAATAGTAATCAAGCCACCGGCTGAAAGAGCAATTAGTATCCCAATAGTGGCACCGCTGGCCTGTATTATTGCAGTAAAAACAATACCAATCATCAGCCCCAATAGTGGCTTGTAACTTAAATCCTTCATTAAAGTGACAAACTTCGGACTTTCGGATAAGGGTTGCATTGCATCAGCCATAACACCCATTCCAAGCATAAGAATACCAAAGCCTAAAAATATTTGTCCAAAATATTTAGATGTTTTGCTTTTTCCCAAATAATTAATGGCTACACCAACCGCTATAATGGGCAGGATAAACTGAGTAACATTGAAAGCAATAATTTGACCGGTCACGGTTGTACCTATGTTGGCCCCCATAATTACTCCTATTGCTTGTTTTAAGGTCATTAAACCGGCGTTAACAAAGCCAATAACCATGATTGTAGTAGCCGAACTACTTTGAATTAAAGCCGTAACAAATGCTCCTATAAAAACCCCAAAAACTGCTTTAGTGGTCAGTGCCTCAAGTATACGCCGCATCCTATCCCCGGCAGCTTTTCGTAGGCCATCTGACATATTTTGCATACCATAAAGAAAGAGTGCCAATCCACCGATTAATGCCAAAATCATTTCAAACAATTTGTTCTCCCCTTAACCAAAAAAATTACAAATTTTTTAAGATTCCCACGCTATTATAACATAGAAAAACAAGCGGTACCACGAAGGTTTAATAATTCACAAAAAGAAATTTAAAAAAAAACACCCTAGTTAGGGGCGGTGAGTTAAGAAAACATTTAATGCGATTGTCGGCATGGCACATCAG
>CAZCQT010000249.1:0-3335 GCA_964500905.1 uncultured Moorellales bacterium | reverse complement strand
GCTTCTTGCTCTCTCTGGTTCTGTAAGGGAGTTTTGATTGATTGGAGGGAAGGCCTGATGGTGGCCTGCCAATAATGGAAAAACAGTGGTTTGTAATTCACACGTATTCCGGTTATGAGAATAAAGTCAAGGCCAACCTGGAAAAGCGGGTTGAGTCAATGAATATGGAAGATAAAATCTTCCGTATTATGGTGCCTGTTGAAGATGAAATACAGGTGAAGGATGGCAAAAAAAAGACCTTGAAACGCAAGGTTTTTCCGGGATATGTGTTAGTAGAAATGAATATGACAGATGATTCCTGGTTTGTAGTGCGAAACACACCGGGAGTTACCGGATTCGTAGGTACAGGTGCCAAACCTGTGCCCTTGCACGAGGCCGAAATAAATCAAATTCTCAAGCAAATGGGCGTTGAAGAGCCCAAGGCGAGGATTGATGTGGAAGTAGGCGAAACTATTCGTGTAACCAGCGGTCCTTTCGAGAATTTTATTGGCAATGTGGATGAAATAAATACAGAAAAGGCCAAAATCAGGGTTTTGGTATCTATGTTTGGCAGGGAAACTCCGATTGAGCTGGAGTTTCATCAGGTAGAGAAATTATAATTTTTTTTAATGTTCTTTTTAGACGTTAATTTGTTTGAGGAGGTGGGGAAATGGCAAAAAAAGTGATAGGCTTGGTTAAGCTGCAATGTCCGGCGGGAAAAGCAAATCCAGCCCCTCCTGTGGGACCGGCTCTTGGTCAGCATGGGGTTAATATTATGGGTTTCTGTAAGGAATTTAATGAAAGAACTGCTTCTCAAGCGGGGTTAATTATTCCGGTAGAGATTACTGTTTATGAGGATCGCTCCTTTAGTTTTGTTACTAAAACTCCTCCTGCCGCTGTGCTTTTAAAGAAGGCTGCGGGATTAGAAAAGGCTTCAGGTGAGCCTAATAGAGTTAAAGTTGCAAAGGTATCTCGCGATAAGGTAAAGGAAATTGCTGAGACCAAAATGCAGGATTTAAATGCTGCAGATTTGGAGGCGGCCATGAGAATGGTTGAAGGCACTGCCAGAAGCATGGGAATTGAAATCATTTAATAAATTTTGTGGGAGGTCTGTGACCGCTAACACCACTGGGAGGTAAATTTAATTGCCAAAACACGGTAAGAAGTATCAGGATGCTGCGAAATTATTTGATCGCCACCAACTATATGAGATGGAAAAAGCTTTAGAATTAGTTAAAGCCACTGCTACTGCCAAGTTTGACGAAACTATCGAGATATCTGTAAGGTTGGGGGTAGATCCCCGTCATGCAGATCAGCAGGTTCGAGGTACAGTTGTCCTGCCTCACGGAACAGGTAAAACCAGAACGGTCTTGGTTTTTGCTAAAGGTGAAAAGGCTCAGGAGGCTACTGCAGCCGGAGCGGATTTTGTAGGAGCAGAGGAATTAGTGGAGAAAATTCAAGGGGGCTGGGTCAGCTTTGATGTGGCTATTGCTACTCCTGATATGATGGGGGTAGTAGGGAAGCTGGGCCGGATTCTTGGCCCAAGAGGCTTGATGCCAAACCCAAAAACTGGCACAGTTACTTTTGATATAGAAAAAGCAGTCAATGAAGTAAAAGCTGGGAAAATTGAGTACAGAGTGGATAAAACTTCTATTGTACATGCCCCTATTGGTAAAGCTTCTTTTGAATTAAGTAAGCTTGAGGATAACTATAATACCTTGATTGATGCACTAGTCAGGGCTAAGCCGGCAGCGGCCAAAGGTCAATATTTAAAATCTATTTACCTTTCCGCCACCATGGGTCCGGGAATCAAGGTTAATCCGCAGCGAACGGTTAAAAGACCCTAGACCTGCAATAATATCGGTTTGATTAAACTAAATAGAAATGCTTTTACTGTAGACAGCAGGTATCCGAGGGATTTAAAGGATTTCCGCCCGCCGAGGTTAAGCCGGAAGAACCGGAAAGTTTTTATTGGTTTTCCAGAGCCTCTATTTGTCTATAGAGGCTCTTTTTTATAGCTCAAAAGGAGGTGATATTTTGAACAAACAAAGGCAAAAAAAGGAACAAATTGTCCAAGAAATAAAGACAAAATTAGAAGCTTCTCCATCAGTTGTTTTAGCTGACTACAGGGGCCTCAATGTAGGGCAAGTGACTGCAATGCGGGCAGAATTAAGAAATGAGAACATTGAATTCAAGGTCTTAAAAAACAGCCTGATTAATTTAGCTGCTCAAGAAATCGGCATAGATGGCTTGGATGTCTATTTAGAAGGGCCTACCGCTGTTGCTTTTGCCAAAGATGACCCAACAGCACCGGCTAAGATTTTAGTGAAATATGCCAGGCAGTTTAAAGCCTTAGAATTAAAAGGCGGCGTGGTAGAAGGTAAAACAGTAGATTTGGAAGCTATCAAAGCATTAGCAGAATTGCCCTCACGAGAAGAATTGTTGGCACAGGTGTTAAGGGGAATGCAAGCCCCGCTGTCGGGTTTTGCCTCTGTGCTTAGCGGTACCCTTAGAAACTTTGTTTATGTTCTGGAAGAAGTACGAAAGCAAAAAGCGGAAGCTCAGGCTTAAGGTTGATTTAAACTATTAAATTAAAAAATTATTTTAGGAGGTTAACACATGTCAAAAATTAATGAAATTTTAGAAGCCGTTAAAGGTATGACTGTATTGGAATTGTCCGAGTTGGTAAAAGCATTTGAAGAGGAATTTGGGGTATCTGCCGCTGCACCTGTAGCGGTAGCTGCCGCTCCAGGTGCCGGTCCTGCTGCCGAGCCCGAGGAAGAGCAAACTGAATTCGATGTAATCATCACTGCTGCAGGTGATAAGAAAGTTAATGTTATTAAAGCAGTTCGTGAAATTACTCAACTGGGCTTGAAAGAAGCCAAAGAAGTTGTAGACAGTGCACCCAAGGCTGTTAAAGAAAAAGTAAGTAAAGAAGAAGCAGAAGCCATCAAAGCTAAGCTGGAAGAAGCCGGTGCCAGCGTAGAAGTAAAATAAATTTAAAGCAAAAAGCCTTTCCAACCCGGAAAGGCTTTTTTGTGGGGAAAGCTTTAGGGCGGAATAAGGGATTAGTGGTTAGGGGTTAGTGATAAGTAGAAAGCGGAAAGCAGTAAGTGGTAAGTGGAAAGTAGAAGCAAAAAGCAAAAAGTAAAAAATAAAAAGCAGAAAGTCGAAAAAAAGTATTTGACAACACTTTTTCTTTGTGCTAATATTATAAAATGCATTAAGCTAGAAGATTTTGCCTTAATAGGCATAGAATAATTGATTGAGGTAATAATAGTAAGATAAGGAATCAGTTGGCTTTACAGAAGAAAAGCGAGGTTTGGCAGCTTTAGTTAGACCTTGCTTTTGGATTC
>CAZCQT010000248.1:0-3373 GCA_964500905.1 uncultured Moorellales bacterium | reverse complement strand
CTGAAAAGGCTAATCTGGCATTGCAATTAACTGTACAAGTCAGAAATAAGCTATTGGAAGCGTATCAGGAACTTTCAAGGATGCAGATTTAGTTAAGTTGTACTGATGAGGTGAAAAGGTGAACGAAAGGTTGACTGGGTGGCTGGAAAGATGGAAAGGATTGCCTTCCTCGCGGAAATCCATTATTGCGGTCATGGTTATTGCCATTATGCTGGCAGGTTTCTTTCTTATTTTAGAAACCACAAAGGAAGAGTATTCTCCGTTATTTACAGGCCTTGATCCAAAGACTGCCAATGCAGTGGTGGAAAACTTAAAGCAATCTGGTATTCGCCACCGATTGGAGGCGGAGGGTACGGCTATTATGGTACCTAAAAAACAGGTTTATGATATCCGAATCCAGTTAGCGGGAGAGGGACTCCTAACTAATACGGGTCTGGGCTTTGAGTTATTTGATCAAAGTAAGCTGGGAGTAACTGAATTTGAAAGAAGGCTGGATTTTTTAAGGGCCCTCCAAGAGGAGCTCCGGCGTACCATTGTTCAATTAAAAGAAGTGGAGCAGGCGAGGGTTCACTTGGTGTTACCTGAAAAAAGTGTGTTTGTTAAAGAAGACAGGCCTGCCTCTGCAGCTGTTACTATCAGCTTAAAGCCTTTGGCAAAATTAAATCCTGAGCAAATTAAAGGAATTATTTACTTGGTATCTTCTAGTGTGGATAATCTTCCGCCCGACAATGTCAAAATCATTGATCAAAGTGGTTTTGTCTTAAGTGATGGGGTATTGCTGGCTGATTCCGAATCCCTAACCTATCAGAATATGGCCCAATATGAAATGCGTCGCTCCTTGGAAAAAGATTTGGAACGACGGGTTGAAAACATGCTTGAACGAGTGTTAGGCCTTGACCGGGTGGTAGCAATGGTGACTGCCGATTTGAATTTTGAAAAAAGACAGGAAGTAAGCGTAGAATATGGGGAAGGGTCTATCCTGAGTCAGGAAACTATACAAGAAGAGAGCCAGTCCTCCGGGGGCAGTCAGGGGGTGGCCGGAATTGAGGGTAATATTGGTGTCCCTTATTATCCCAGCGGAGGCCAGGAAAACGAAACTTATACCAGAAACGAAAACATCACTAATTATTTAGTAGATCAAACAGAAAGAACTACAGTGCAATCACCTGGCCAGATCAGGCGCTTATCTACTGCAGTGGTAATTAATGGGCTCTTTGATGAAGAGGAAATGGACAGGATTCGCTCCATTATTCAAACTGCAGTTGGTTATGATTTTACCAGAGGCGATCAAATAATTGTTGAAAACATGTTTTTTGCCGGTGTTCCCGAAATAGAGCCGCCGGTTGAAGAAGCTCCACCTGAAGAGCTTACCTTGCCCTTGTGGCAGTTAATTGCCATTGGTGTTGGTGCTTTTGTTCTTTTATTAACCTTGCTATTTGTTTTTTTACGTAGAAGGAAAAAAACAAAAACGACGGATGGTTTTGCGGAGCTAATTGAAGATAGGCCGCTGGAGCCCATACCTTTGTCAAAAGTGGTACCGGAGATTAGTATTGAAGAGAGGATTAGAATTGAAAAGCAGAAAAAGCTTGTGGATATTGTTAAAGAAAAACCAGAGGACGCAGTTTTGCTGCTACGGGCTTGGATCTCGGATGAATAGGAGGGTGGCTAATGGCTAAGGGAGAATTAACCGGTTTAGAAAAAGCAGCAATTTTATTGATCAGCCTTGGTCCTGAAGCTTCTTCCAGGCTTCTAAGGTATCTTCCTGAGACAGAGATTGAAAAGGTTACTTATCAGATTGCTAATATGTCCTCTGTTTCCAATGAAATGAAAGCTACTGTAACTGAAGAATTTTTGCAGTTAAATGAGGCACAGGAATATCTACTTCATGGCGGTATTAGTTATGCCAGAGAAATTTTAGAAAAAAGCTTGGGGCCCGCCAAGGCCAATGAAATTATCAGAAAGCTAACGGAAAGCTCAAAGATACGCCCCTTTGCCATGATTAGAAAAGCAGATCCCAGGCAAATGGTTAACTATATACATAATGAGCACCCCCAAACAATTGCCCTGATTCTGGCTTATTTGGAATCCGATCAGGCCTCAGTTGTATTAAGTGCTTTGCCTGAAGAAATGCAGGCTGATATAGCCAGAAGAATTGCCTTAATGGAAAGAACCTCGCCTGAAATAGTTAAAGAAGTGGAGCAGGTTTTGGAAGACAAGCTCTCGTCCTTAATGGAGCAAGATTTTACTTCTGTTGGAGGTATTAAGACCTTGGTAGATATTTTAAACAGGGTAGACAGGGCCACTGAAAAGGTTATCTTGGAAACCATGGAAAAGGATGATCAGGAATTAGCGGAAGAAATCAGAAAAATGCTCTTTGTCTTTGAGGATATTATCAGTCTTGATGATTCTTCCATTCGGAGGGTGTTAAGGGAAGTTGATAATAAGGATTTGGCTCTGGCTGTTAAGGGATCAAGCCAGGAAGTGGCCAGTAGGGTTTATAAAAACATGTCACAAAGAGCCGGGGAAATGCTAAAAGAGGATATAGAATTTATGGGCCCAATCAGATTGAGAGATGTGGAGGAAGCACAGCAGCGAATTGTACAGGTAATTAGAAGGTTGGATGAAGCTGGGGAAATAGTAATTTCCAGGGGTGGGGAAGATGCCCTCATTGTATAACAGGAAGGTTTTAAAAGACACTGAGCTAGTTGAAAACCCGGTAGAAATCAAAATTAAAAATGAATTTAAGGCAGAAGCTGTAGATCTGTTTGCAGATGAGCAAGAACCAAAGATAAAACAGATTTTACAGGCTGCAGAAGAGGAAGCCAGGCGTATTAGGGGTGCTTCCGAAGCAGAAGCACAAGAAATTTTAACCCAAGCAGAAGCAAAAAGGGATGTTTATGTTGAGGAGGCCCGTCAAGAGGGATTGAAAGTAGGTTATGATGCCGGCTATGATGAGGGCTTAAAAGAAGCTAATACAATTAAAATGCAGGCCGAAGAATTATTAGTTCAGGCTAGGCAGGCTTACAGAAAACTCATGCGGCAAGCAAAGCCTAATTTAGTAGAATTAGCTATATTGATTGCAGAAAAAATTCTTCGACATCAAATATCTTTGGATCCAAATGAGATCAAAAATATTGTTAAGGGTATTCTGGAAGAGAATAAAGCAGGGGAAGCCTACTATATTTATGTGCATCCCTCAGACAGTAGAATTTTACTGGATTCCTTCCATGAGTTAAGTGAGTTCACCCCAAAAGGGGTTGCCCTAAATATTGTTCCAGACAAAAGAATCAGCATGGGAGGCTGTCGCCTGGAAACAGAAACAGCTTACTATGATGCGACTTTGGAGGGACAACTAAGGGAGTTGAAAAGGGTT
>CAZCQT010000247.1:0-3378 GCA_964500905.1 uncultured Moorellales bacterium | reverse complement strand
CTGATTTTAAGCGTATGCGTTACCATGTTCATGTTATTTTAATGGCTTTGTCGATGTTCTATTTAGGTAAAAACTCCTTTAGAAATATTGCCTTAATACTTAGAATTGCTAATAACATCAAGATTTCGCACACTACAATCAGCAATTGGTGCAAGCAATTTGCTCCTCTGTTTCAAAATATCAGCCTGGAACTTGTACCGCTGCTTAATTTCGATTCAGATGAGTGGCACGCTGACGAAACAGTAGTGAAAATCCTCGGTAAAAAGCATTACATCTGGTTTGTTGTAGATAGCGAAACACGCTTTGTGCTGGGGTTTCATCTTTCCCCTCACAGAAATTCGCCACAGGCTTTCACTCTTTTTAATAGTGTAAAGGACCTGGGTAATCCTAAATCCCTTGTTACAGACCGTTATTCTGCCTACAAAGTGCCCGCAAAGTCTGTTTTGGGTGTTAAGCATGTCAGGGTGAAAAGCTTTCAAGATGACATTTCTAACAATCTGATCGAGTGCTTTCATAAGCAATTTAAGGCTTGGTACAAAACGAAGCAAGGATTTAATTCCTATGAATCTGCTAACAATTTAATATCCATGTTCATCTTTTTCTTTAACTTTGTCAGACCGCACTCTGCACTTTCAAATCTTACACCTGCACAGGTTGCTGGTCTGTCATTGTCAAAAAAGGAAAAACAGCGGTTTTTACTTGTAGCCTAACTTCCGCTTAATTACATAGAAAATGGTTGCTTTGTGAATTGTCACAGGGCAGCGTTAGCATGTTCATTTTACCCTTGACAATTCATAAACAATCATTTATAATCTTTTAAAGCGGAGGTTCATTCTTTCGCATTAATTTTGCACCAGTTTTTCATCTTTACTTTACACTACCGTTCATGGTTATTGAATTTTTGTTTCTTGTTTGACCTAGTTACTGATTTGATAATTTCATTAACTTTTTCCACACCAATAACTGATTTAACTTTCTTAAATGCCCTTACATTAACGTTTAATTTACTATTTTCAAGCTTATTGTACCATAATTTATTTTTTAGTTTTTCATTATCAGCTGTCAAGATGCTAATCTTCTCCTGTAACCGTTCTATGGTTTTAGAAAACTCATAATATTTGCGAGCTAAAGTTTTTATAACAACAATCAGCTTTTTAACCAATGGCTCGGCAAACTTATTCTTATATGTTTTAGCACTCATGATTGGTGAAGGCTCTGGCAATTTCCATTCTTCCGCCTCATATTTTTGAGCAGTTGCAAGAGCATATTGCTCCTCACCCTGATATACAGAAAGTTCATGTTTTAGGTCATCTTTTTTCTCTGTTAACTGTGCAACTTCTTTTGCCAGCATATCCCGTTTAAATTCACTAACAGTTTTATGTTTTTCATGGGTTCCTTTTTTATCCCATTCAATTCCATGCTCGAGCATAATTTTAGATAATTGTTCTTTTTCTGAATTTACCCATTGCGCCCATTCGGTATCCGAGCGACTACCACCTTTAAAACCTTGTGTAGCAAGCGCTTGTTTGAGTGACACCCTTGTGTCAAGCCCACGCTTACTTCCAGTTGTAAATGGCACAAAATCAATGTGTAAATGAGGTGTAGCCTCATCCATATGCAGATGTGCCGAAAACACTTTTAGATTGGGATTACGCTTTTCAAAGCCTTGCATATATTGATCAAGCACCTTTTTAGCCAGCTGCCCTTCCTTACTTTTGGCATTCACATCATCACAATTTCCAATTTGTAGTATAATTTCATGGAACAGCTTTTCCTGTTTTCCTGTTCTGATTTTATCGTAATAATTTTTGATTTTCCTGTCATTACGGGTTTGCTTAGCATTATACCTTTTTACAGCCTCGCCGAATAATTCTTCGTATGTATTCTTAATGCTTTTATTACAGTAAACAATATTGTTTTTCGTGCGAGCCTTATCAACATTTTCAGCAACAAACTTTCTGCTGTTGTGACTAACCGACCCTCTTCCGACCATTACACTTATCGTTCGTTTCAAAGGCATTCCTCCCTTCCTTAGGTTTGCTCAATTAAGGTTTTGTTACTTTTGTCAAAAGTAACGCAAAAGCACTTTTGACACTCCGCATCAAAAGCGCATTGCGCCCTACGGGGTGAAATAGCCAGCTAACGCTGACTTGGAGCTTTGCCCCAAACGTCTGCGGACGTTTCCCCAATGCTCATTGCCCTTTGAAAAGGGCAGCCGCATAGCTTCCCTAAACTTTTTCCACTCGCCGTTAGGCAGGAGAAAAGATGTCCTCTTTTCTCTGTCGGCAAGTGTTTTCCGTGGCATAAAGTAAAGGAGTACGGGTTGTATTTCCTTTGGAAATCTCCACCCGCAAGTATGCCTCCTTGACTTTATACCCGCTCCGGTGTCGGTCGTGACGATGGTGACGGTGTTTATGACACCACACCTATCCCCAAAACATCGACACGATCGTCATCATCGTCACGCATCAGAAATACAAAGTGTCAATTTTATATTTCTTCCGGCATGAGTGCGACTATTTTCATATTGAATATTATATTCATTAAGTAATCTGCCGGCATTTATATTTAACCGTAAAGACAAAACATTTGGCTTCATGTCCAAGTGAAGGGCATTTACAAGTTCTGTCGGAGTTCCATTCCAATCTGTTTGTTCCGGAGATAGAATCCCTGCAACTGCTTCCAAAATCGGATCAGCCGGTTCCTTCCAAAGTTCAGTTTCGATTTTTTCAAGTTCCCATATCAACCGTTCTGCATCTCTTGTAAGATACAACCGTTGATCCTGCTGATCTCGACCAGAAATATCAAGTATAGCATTATTACTGGTGCGTTTTTCTTTTTGAAGTAAAAATGCACCGTCTGCCGCTCCCAGCAGTCCGTTTGTGCCAGAAATCATGTCAAATTTATCCTCTGCCTGTTGTTTGCGTGTATGATGAACCAAGAGTAAGCAAATGTTGTTATCATCTGCAAACCGCTTTAACTTGCCTACAACATCATAATCGCTTGCATAGCTGTACTTATCGCCTCCAGCTTCACGTATTTTCTGTAATGTATCAATGATAATCAGTTTGGTATCAGGATGATCTTTTGTAAATTTTTGCAATTGCTCATCTAATCCATTATTAAGCTGATTGGCACAGATTGAGAAAAACAAATTATCTGTACTTTCCGTGCCGAACATACGAAATAGCCTATCCTGCAATCTTTTATAGTCATCCTCCAAGGCGAGATATAGCACCTTACCTTTCCTAAGCTCATAATTCCAAAGGGGTATGCCTGTGCTAACATGATAGGCAAGCTGTGCCATGAAAAACGATTTTCCCACTTTCGGAGCCCCAACAAAAAGATATGTTCCCATATGGAGCAGACCATCAATAA
>CAZCQT010000246.1:0-3385 GCA_964500905.1 uncultured Moorellales bacterium | reverse complement strand
TTCCAGTTGAGTGACTTCGAAACCCGTGCGTGATTAGCGCCTAAATTTTCAAATGTCTCGTAATGCGACCAGTTTGGATTTGTTTGTCTGGGACTACGTTGCACCACCATCTTTATATCTTGCGGAGAATAGACTCCTTCATCAGCATCATATACGACAATATCCTTAGTCTCGTTAGTCTCAGCCTCTTTGCATGTAGGAGCAATGTCCACATAATAGTCCCACGTTTGCGATCCTAGCCCAGGCGCATCGCGCTGGTAAACTGAAAATTCCTTTGCTTTAATATCAGGATATATGTAAGATAAATGGGATGCATTTCCAGGAGCTATTGGCCTAGAGGTGCCAAGCAAAACATTATTATTCCAAGATTTAACTTGAAACGAACGCTCATTGTCTCCGCCCGCCTGATAAATTTTAGCAACTAAATAAAAAGCTCTGTAACCCTGATGGCCTGGAATCTCAGAAGCAATTCCATCATTAGCGCTTATCTGGGGAAGTTGCACCGTCGGAAGACAAGACCCGCCGCTTGATCCTGATCTTGAAGCATGGTATTGATCATTGCCTATTGGACCGTCATATGTCTCTGTTTTTTCGCCAGACCCACTTGCAAGGTCTTCCATATAATACGTGACATCTGGTGCACTTCCAGGAAGGTCCAAGCCGCATGCTTGCTCCACAACTATCGTGGCGCTCTGCCCTACAGGGACATATATTTTTACCCATGAATATTTACCGTCAAATGCACCTGTACCAACTGCGTGCCATGGCGTGCCTCTACTGCTTGATCCTGGAAGAGGAGAGGTGTTACCTACCGCAATATTGGCATAGGCCTTATCTGCTGATAGATATAAAACAGCCAAGGTAGTAACCAGTAATAAAAGGCAAAATAATAGAGCCATTCTACTCACTTTTAGAGTTCTATCTACACAAATGCTTGTGTTCATACGCTACTGCACCTTGGCCAGTTCTTTACTGTATTGCTCAGCTTCTGCTTTGCGCCCGTCTTTATTTAACTTTTCAATCAAGATGGTAGTATAGGTTTTGTATTTTTTTGTATCGTTTCTTTTCTGCGCCACCTCACTGAGTGCCATATAAGTATGTATGTTTAATTTATTTTCTGGAACGTTATCCGTAATTTTATCGAGGCGTTTTTGGGCGCCCGAATAGTCCTTGGCTTCCATAAAAGCATATGCCAACGAGAGCATTCCTTCTTGGTAGCTTTCATAATCTTTTTTGTCTAAATTTTCTTGATAAGAGTTCTTATTGAGCTTTTCACTCCTGGATGCCATAGCCCGAGGATCATTAGGTGTATAGGTCGGTTCATTTTTATTGAACATCACCTTTGATATAACAAGTATTATTATTGCGGCTAAAGCAAGGATAATACAAGTTGCTAAAATTCTTTTCCGACCTTTATTCATCGTCCTGCTACTTGCGGTCATTATTGTCTAAATATACATTAGCATTATAAACACATTAGCAATAAGAACCAAATGTCCGGAAATATGTTTATCTAATCTCAAGCTGGCTAACCTTAAGGTTAGCCAGCTTGAGATATCAATTTAATATAAAACCATTATTGAGCGGCTGGATTACTACCGTCAACTAACGTTCTATCAAATGGAATTCTTAGTTGTTTCCAGTGCCATGGAGCCTTGCGAAAGCTTTCATTTTTCTTTCGAGCCTCTAGGGCCACTGCCAAAGCCCCTCCTTCTGAAATGTGATCATAATGCGGGAATTCTAAATTGACTTCATGCTCATGGAGCTTGCCACGCCTAAGATTAGTACGCCATGTGAAACTCTGATCCCCATTATACACTCTCATCTTCGCACCTTTAAGTGCAGTGCAGCTCATAGCAACAAATGTATATGGAACTGGTTTCTCCATCTCAGTAATAGTCTTAGGGCCCACCAAAGTCATATGAAACTTTGCACTTTCCTTTTTGCAGTCTTTGAACCACTTCTGTTCTAGGGCATTAATTTTTTTCAAGGATGAAGCCGGAGGCATTTGAGCCTGCGCTTCTCCGGCTACTACACCCATGCCAGCTAGTATTAAAGCGCCGCCACCAATGTACGGTAACGCTTTTTCTCGGCCACTCTCAAATTTATCTTCAGCCCATTCGGTCGTTACAGTCGCGATTTCTCGTGCTCGAGCGAATATACTGATTTGCTCGCTTTGAACAATGTCATAATCAAATCCTTCTATACCTGGCATTTTGTACTCCTGAATATTAATAGATTAATTTATACCATATTTATTACATGGTTGCAACAAGCCTTATATATTATTCATGATTTTGGTGTTATCATTTCACTCTATATCATAGGCAGTAAAAATAAATATGAAATATTTCACATTTTTTGCGTAAAACCCCTGTCACTCCCATCCTCACAGGATTTTCCCAGTTTTTTTTCAGGGTCGGACCCTAGGAGGGGAGTTTTTTCCAAAATGGTAATGTATGGGATTTATTTTGTAAATAAATAGGCTGAGCCGGCACTTAGCTGCGAGGCAGATGGTCGTAGAGGTGGTCCATAGAATAGTCGGTGCGTAATTGGGCCTTTAGGTCATCCATGGTAACATCCAGTTTTACGCCAGGATTGAGGGTATTATACGGATCAAAGATTTTCTTTACCTTTCTGAATAACTCATAAGCTTCTGTACCATACAAGGACTCAAGATATGGTGCCCTTAGCCGACCGTCGTTGTGCTGTCCAGACGTGCTACCGCCCAGCGAAATGACTAGTTTGTAATAGTCGTCCATAAGTCGAAGAGCAGTTTGTCGATCGCCCACTTGCGCTAAATTGAGGAATGGCTGCATGTGCAAATTGCCATCGCCAGCATGACCCCACAGCGCAATTGGCAAACGATGTTTCGTAAATAGCGCGTATAAGCCCTCGACATATTCGCCCAACTTTTCGGGCGGCACAACACCATCGTCAACTATTGGTAACGCCTTTCGACCGCCTTCGCTGTGCGACACAATTGTTGATGAAGCATGCCGGATTTGCCAAAACTTTTCTTGACGAACCGGATCACGTTCAGCCTCAGCTTCAGCACCATGCGACTCAAGAATTTTAAGCGTCCTTTTAATAAGCTTCTTCTGTTGGCGCTCGGTTTCATCAAAATCGATGAGCAGTGTCACTTTTGCAAATGGCATCTCTATCACACCCGTTAGCAAATTTGGGTTAATAGTATTGACCATCTTTAACATATTATCGTCAACCATTTCCATGGCACTTGGTAATTCAGTTAAGCCGCGTAATTCTACAATTGCTGCGGCGGCCTGTTTCATGTCAGCAAAGGTTGCTATTACCAAACTTGTTCCCGGATTGTGATCCTCAGTTTGCAAGGTGGCTTGCGTAATGATACCAAGCGTACCTTGCG
>CAZCQT010000245.1:0-3388 GCA_964500905.1 uncultured Moorellales bacterium | reverse complement strand
CGTGATTTTCATCATCCCACCGCCGGACACTGATTGCCCTACGGCTTAGCTTGCTAGCAACATCCATCTGCCCGCCAATGCCAATTCCTAAGCCAAAAGGAGGGCAGGGCTTCCCTCCAGCATTAACAACGGTATCCAATACGAATTTTTTCAAACCAGAAAAATTTTCGCCTAATTCTGCGGTTGTAAAAATTTTCATAGCATTCCCCAATTCAGCACCGCAACCTTTAAAACTAATAATTATGTCTAAATACTTTTGTTCGGCTACATAATCAAATTCAAAATTAGGCACTCCTATACCACTATTGTCACCTGAATTTGTCCTTAGCAAGGGGTGAACCATACTGGGTCGCAAATAACCACTCTTTGTTCCCTCTATCAAGGAATCAGTAAACATTTTTTTAATATTTCCCGGGTATATGTTATCACCAAAACTAAGATAAACAGTAGGAAAGCCCGGAGATTGGCAAATCGGTTTTTGCCTATCTCTAGCAAATTCTAAATTTTCTAGCATTGCATTCATCATGCTTTGTGCTGTTTTGTTGCTTTCTTGCTTAGTGGCTATTTCCAAAAGCTTCTGCACATCGGGGGATATTTCCATACAAGATCGTAATACCAATGCGTCAACTTCTTTTTTTAACAGTCCTTGATTTATCATTTTACCACCCCTTGTTTACAGTGAGTAGCTGCCAATTTTTCCATGTTCTCTAGGTCCGGGGGCCCCATTTAAACCCCCTAAATAAACCAGATATTCCCTAAAACAATACGTTGCAATATTAAATTTTCAGGAATCCCAATAACTACCATTAAAGTTTTCTACATAGCGTGCTACTCACTTATAAGAATTTTATACAAAAGCAATAACAGCCAATCCGCCAGAGAAACTATGGTATTATCTTTGCTCCTGTTTCATATTAAATTATTAGAGCATAAGGGGAAGGGTTGTTAACAGTATAGACCAAAGCAGCGCCACCAACCTACCCCTCCCAAAATAAGCATATCAGTATTCGTATCCGCCCACGGCAAAACCTATTAACCGAATTTTACAACTCATAATAAAGTATTGACTCATCGGATTCTTAAGGATTAACTTGTCACCACATCAACTTCCACTTCTTTGACGAGGTAACGCTGTACTACAAAAACCATGATGGCTAATATAATACCAGCAATATCTGTTAATACGGTCGGAAAGATTAACAGTAGCGCCGCGCCGAACAAAACTATTCGTTCAAACAACCTTGACCTACGTACAAACCAGCCCTGCACCGCAGAAGCGAGAAGAAAAACACCGGCTAATCCAGTAATCAGGCAAAATAAGATAAAAAATATATTGCCTTCCCATAACATTTCCGGCGAGACATAAAACATAAATGGCACAATAAAAGAAGCCAACCCTAATCTAAAAGCAGTAACGCCGGTGCGCATCGGATCGCTCCCCGCAATAGCTGCACCTGCAAATGCAGAGAGAGCAACCGGTGGTGTAATAGTAGAAATAACAGCGAAATAGAAAACAAACATGTGGGCTACCAATGGACTGATACCTAAACGTATCAACCCGGGTGCCACAACTGAAGCAGCTACGGCATAGGCTGCTGTAGTTGGCATGCCCATACCCAATACAATACAGATTAACATGGCAAAACCAAGTGCCCACCATTCACTAGCTCCAGCAACCTTTAAAAGCATAAAGGAAAACTTTCCGCCTATCCCCGTAAGAGTGATTACTCCCATAACAATACCAGCACTAGCACAAACTGCCATAAGCTGAATCGTTGCCCGGGCACCTTTATCTAAAGCATCTAGAACACCTTTTAAAAATAGTCTTTTCCCAGGTACCAGCCAGCTTACAATAATACTGCTGATAATCGCAAATGTGCCTGCTCGAATAACCGAGTATTTTAACACTAGAGTCCCTACTAACACGAAGATAGGTAAAAATAGGTATGCACGCTTAAGAACATTTTTTAGTGGCGGCAATGCGCTACGCGGATAACCAAACAACTTCAATTTGATGGCTTCATAATCAACCATAAAATAAACTGAAGCAAAATAAAGTATCGCTGGTATAATTCCTGCCAAGATAAGACGGGAGTACGGAATTCCAGTGATTTCCGCCATGATAAAGACTCCCGCACCCATAATTGGCGGCATGATCTGCCCACCAGTGGAAGCAACTGCCTCGGTAGCGCCAGCAAATTCTTTCCGATAGCCTAATTTTTTCATCAAAGGAATTGTCAAACTACCTGTGGTAACAACATTTCCCACTGCAGTTCCGTTAATCATGCCCATTAAGGCACTAGATATAACTGCCGCCTTAGCAGGTCCCCCACGCGCTTTCCCCGTGGTGCTAAAAGCAAATTCTACAAAATAACTACCCACCCCGGATTTTTGCAAAAAAGAACCAAATATAATAAACAGAAGCACATATTTGGCGGAGACATCAATCGGAACGCTAAATATCCCTCTTAGCCCATAGATATATGAAACTAGACGACCGTAGGAATAGCCATTATGGTGAAGAATTCCCGGCAGATATGGCCCAAGAAAAGCATAAGCAACAAACAAGAGCGCTAAGGTAGGTAAGACCATACCAGTAGTCCTTCTGGTCAGTTCAAGTAGCAGAATCGTCCCAATACTGAACAAAACTACATCAGCTGTCTGAGCATTAACGCCCGAACGATAGATTAAAGCTTCGTGATTAAAAACAATATACAGTTGTACTGCGATCATTAAGGACATAAAAACTAAATCAACCCAATGAATTTCACCCTTTGCTTTTTTCCACCCGGGGTAATAAGCAAAACCCAGCACAGAAAGGAATAGCACATGATAAGCTCGATAAATCCACGGGTCAACAGGAGAAAGATTAAAAGTGTAAATACCATATAGCGCTGCAACGACACCGATTGCAATCAGTATTTTCCCCATCAAACCCTTAATATCACGCTGAGCTGACAAAGCAGGATCAACATCCACTTGTTGAATTTCATCTAAATCTAAAATAGGCTGTTTCTCTTTGTCCGAAGTCAAAAATACCCCTCCTTACTTTTGAAATTTTAAAAGCGCCCACCCTCCCATATCTCCGGGCGGGCGCCCCTTTAGCTATTTTTTGTATTCTATAGGGTAAAGTGCCGAATCTATTTTTAGCCCGATTTCTTCAAAATAACGAATAGCTCCTGGGTGGTACGGCAAAAAACTATTGTGTACAATGTTTTCAGGAACTGTTTCTATTGCAGCACTGTGAGCTGTAACCATTTCTTTATTACTTTCCATAATCACTTTAACAATTTCATAGACTAGGTCCTCAGGCAAATCTTTATGGGCAATGGCAAAGTTATACAAACCTAAGGTTGGTACTTCATAATCACACCACTCATAAATATCA
>CAZCQT010000244.1:0-3399 GCA_964500905.1 uncultured Moorellales bacterium | reverse complement strand
GTAATTTTTAACCACTCTAGTTTTTTCAAGAAAGCAAGGCTCTCATAGTTCATTATGTTTAGACAGTTTTCAAATTCAACTTTCTTTAAGGTATTTGAAACCTCCTTAATATCACTAATATCAACTAAATTTCTTAGATAACACAGTTCTAAAAATTTTAGTCGGCTAAGTCCATCACAACTATTCAAGCTTTGAACATTTCCTCTAATCAGTCTTAATCTAATCAATTTTTTTAAATTTCTTAATTCAAATAGATTTTTACTGGGTGGATTGTAACTTTGTAAGCCAATATATCTTAAATTTATACATTTATCAAGATTATATACTTTTTTGTTCCAAACCCCTCCAAACACTTCCAATTCAGTAAAAGGTTCTAAATCAATCTTAGTATTTAAAGCTGCGACTACTATACTTTTAATTTTTTTAAGCGCATATAACTTTGAAATATTCGTAATAGCAGTACTCTGGAGGCAGATATATTCTATATTTGGGCATTCAGATATAAAATCAATATCTTTCATTTTATAAAAACTAGCTTCAATGCTAATACTTTTTATATCATTTTCATTTATATATTTAATATAATCCTCCAATCTACTTGCCTCTACTACAGTTATCACACGCTCTCCATCATCAATAAACATAAACCCGTTTTTTTCTGGATATCTGAGATTCATAGACACCATCCTCTATACATATAACGTTTGATCCGTGCGTAGGGGCGCGCATTGCGCGTCCGTTATTCTTTCTCTCAACCGTTATTTTCCATTATTAAAATCTGCGACAATTCAACAGGCGGACTTCTAAAATATCCAAACAGGATTGCAGCTCATTATAATCTAAAATAGTGATACCCTGCCGCCTCTATCTCTTTGCGGTTTAAAATGCCCTTCACATCAATGATGTTTTTCCTGCTGTTATCCGTCTTTTTAAAGAAGGTATTCCACTTGTCTAAGGTCCATTCTAAAAATTCTTTGTGTGCTACGGCAATAATCAGACAATCCATTTCTTGAATATCCTCCGCTTTTACAAAGGAAACACCGTATTCCGCTAAGGCTTCTGCCGAATCGGCAATGGGGTCATAAATCAAAGGCTCAATTTCATATTCCCAAAGCTCTTTTACCACATCCATTACCTTACTGTTTCGAATATCCGGACAATTTTCTTTAAAAGTGAAGCCAAAAATTGCTACCTTGGCTTGACGAATCGACACATCGGAGCGAATTAATTGTTTCACCGTATTTTCTGCAATATATTGCCCCATATTATCGTTAATTCGCCGTCCGGCCAAGATAATTTGAGAGTGATAGCCCATTTTTTCCGCTTTATAAGTCAAATAATAGGGATCCACACCAATACAATGCCCCCCTACCAAGCCGGGGGAAAAATTTAAAAAGTTCCACTTGGTGCTTGCCGCCTCTAAAACCGCCTTAGTGTCGATGTCCATTTTATTAAAGATGATAGACAGCTCATTCATAAAGGCAATATTAATATCTCGTTGAGCATTTTCAATCACCTTGGCAGCTTCCGACACTCGAATGGCCTCCGCTCGATACACTCCTGCCAAAGCCACTAATTCATAAACCTTAGCAACCGTTTCCAAGGTTTCCTCGTCCATGCCTGAAACCACCTTCACAATGTTTTCCAAGCGATGCACTTGGTCCCCGGGATTGATTCGTTCAGGGGAATAGCCCACTTTAAAGTCTTTCCCGCAAATCAGTCCGGATTCCTGCTCTAAAATCGGCACACAAACCTCTTGGGTCACTCCGGGGTAGACCGTGCTTTCATAGACGATAACCGACCCTTTTTGAAGGTTTCTGCCCAAGGTTTTACTGGCTGAAATCACCGGTCCTAAATCCGGGATCTTATCCTGCCGAACCGGGGTGGGCACTGCCACAATATGAAACAAGGCTTCTTTTAATCGTTCTTCCTCCCAAGTGAATTCCACGGTGCTATGTTTGATTGCTTCATCCCCTACCTCTTCGGTCGGGTCGACTCCGGAACGATATAGCTTGATTTTTTCTTGATTCACATCAAACCCAATGACCTTTACCTTTTTTGAAAAAGCTATGGCAATGGGCATCCCCACATAACCCAGTCCGATCAAAGAAATTTTAGCTTGTCCCTCTACAATATTTTGATAAAGTTCCATCTTTTCGCTCCTTTTTCTTTCAATAGCCTTATTATAAGTAAAAAGGGAAGAGTTGTCAATAAAATTAGCAATTTGACTTTCCTGCTTTTTTGTTATTGCAATTATAATAAAAGACTGATATACTATAGCAATCAGACTTTTGTTCTGGAAATAAAACCGATGATAGGAGGCAAATAATTAATGATTGAAGCACTGATACTCTTTGGATTAACCTATGCTTTATTACTTGCTTTACCCAAATATAGGGCTTATGTTGCCCTTGTTTCAGCGGCACTATTTGTGGCTCTTGGGATTTTACCCTTGAACCAAGTATTTTTTGCGGTGGACTGGAACGTTATTATGATGATTGCCGGAACCATGGGCGTTGTGTTTTTGTTTATTGAATCCAAAATGCCCTCACTTCTTGCCGATCTGATTATCCATAAAGTGCCGGATGTGCGGTGGGCGGTAATTTCCTTGTCACTTTTTGCAGGGATTATTTCCGCATTTGTGGATAATGTTGCCACTGTTTTAATGGTTGCCCCTGTGGCATTGACCATTGCAAGAAAACTCAAAATTTCGCCGATACCTGCCATTATCTCCATTGCCATCGCCTCCAACTTGCAAGGAGCGGCGACCTTAGTGGGAGATACCACCTCCATTTTACTGGGGGGGCATGCCAATATGGATTTTTTAGACTTCTTTGTCTATCAAGGCAAACCCGGGTTGTTTTGGGTTGTTCAGTTGGGCGCTATTGCTTCTACCTTAGTGCTGTTATACTTATTTAGAAAAGATAAACAGAAAATCAACGTGTCGGACAAGACCGTTGTGGAGGACTATTTTCCCACGGCACTTTTGGTGGGAACCATTGCTCTTTTGATTTTGGCCTCTTTTATCCCCAATAAAATAGCGATTACCAACGGACTGATTTGTATGAGTTTGTTTGTGATTGGACTGGTAAGAGAGTGGATCAAATCCGGTAACTTCAAGATTATTTCAAAAGCGCTAAAGGAAATAGATTACTTCACTCTTTTGCTTTTATCGGGTCTTTTTATTGTGATTGCAGGGATTACCGAGGCAGGTGTGGTGACCGTGATTGCGGATGTTTTTGTGAAATTGAGCAATAACAACCTCTTTTTAATCTATACACTGATTGTTTGGGCCTCGGTGCTGTTTTCAGCTTTTATTGATAATATTCCCTATATTGCAACCATGCTCCCTGTAGTGAGCGGGGTTTCAAGCATCATGGGAATCGATCCCACTATTTT
>CAZCQT010000243.1:0-3416 GCA_964500905.1 uncultured Moorellales bacterium | reverse complement strand
CGGAAAACATCCTTTGAATAGCTACCGTGGGATCAATGCTGGGAAAGTAAACCAATAAAGAAATAATTGCCGGTATTACTAAGGTTAGAAAAATTGGAACACCTATACTTAATAAAACTAACAAAAGGGGAAGTAGTATATAGATCATTCAGTCAAACCCCCTTCGGTAATCTCGCGAACAAAGATTTCAATGAAATTTTTAGCCATTAATACACAGCCAACAGGAATACCCAAGTAGGCCCAGCCCATTGAAATATTAAGAATGGGACTGATTTGCCCAGACTGGAAGGTATTAAGGGCATATAAAGCACCCAAATAAGCCAAATAAGCAACCACAATGGCACCCAATAAATTAATTGCCAATCGTAACACCTTTTTATATTCTGCGGCCACCCTGTCCAAAAGCATGCTCATCACCACATGCTCACCATTACGGACACATAGACTTCCGCCAATAAAGGTAATCCACACTACTAAATATCGAGCCAGTTCCTCTACCCAATTTAAATTGTCACCGAAAAAATACCGCATGATCACATTTATAAAGGCCATTATTGAGATAAATATTAAAGTTGTTCCTACAAATGTTTCCTCGAAACGAAGTATAATCGCATCAACTTTTCGGTATATTTTTACGAGGTTAAGCATCGGTAATAGCCTCACTTCCACTTTAAGGTAAGAACAAGACTAATCAAATTCACTGTAAACCTAACTCATTGAATTTTAAGAAGGGAGGATGCAAAGCAACTAATTTTGCACCCTCACTATTAAAAAACCTTTTCAACTTAGAGTTATTTTAATTCTTTAATTGCCTGTTCAATAGCTGCCATCAATTGTTTACCCTTTTCTCCGTACTGCTTCAAATAAAAATCCTTGACACTCTTTGTTTGTTCTTGCAATGACACTCTTTGCTCATCACTAATCTCATGAAACTTATTTCCTTTTGCTTCCATCAATTCCATAGCATTATTAGAAACCTCATATGATTTGTCAACCACTGCATCCGAAGCCTTTTGAGCGGCTTCTACCACAGTTTGCTGAACATCCCCAGGTAAGGAATCAAACCACTTTTTACTTACCATCACAAGCATATCCAAGGTGCCGTGATTTGTCATAGTGATGTCTGTTTGCACCTCATTAAACTTCATATCATAAACTGTATTTAATGGGTTGTCCCCCTGAGCATCAACAGCCCCGGTTTGCAAGGCACTATATACTTCAGCGAAAGGTAAGTTAACTGCACTGCCGCCTAGAGCTTTAACCGTTTCAATCAAGATGGGGGATGGTTGGGTTCTGTATTTTAGTCCTTTGTAATCAGCAGGTGTCAAAAGCGGCTTGTTAGCCGTAAATTGCTTATATCCTGTATGCCAAACACCAATAATCTTCACGCCAACCTCTTCAGTAGTATCAAAAAGCGATTTCATGGCATCGGATTTATAAAGTGCCAATAGATCATCTTTATTATCCGGAAGAAAGAAAGGTAAATCCAGCATGGTTACCAAGGGTTGGAACCCTCCCAAGGGAGATACAGGCAGGATAACCATTTCCACGTTCCCTGATTGCATACCCTCAATTAGTTCCTTGTCGCTTCCCAACTGAGAAGAGGGATATAGTTGCACTTCATATTGTTTATCTGTTTGTGCTTCTAAATATTTTTGCACTTCTTCTGCACCCAAATGTCTAACGTTTTCTGGTGTAGATGTGTGGGCAATTTTAAAAGCTACCTTACTCTTGGTTACTTCGTCACCGGTTTTTCCCTCATCCCCTGTTTTGGGGCCACATCCGGCAAATGTTATTGCTAGAGCCAAAACAAGTAATACGCTTAATACTTTTTTCATAAGTTGCTCCTCCTAAAATCAATATTTGAAACACAATTCTAAGATTTGAAAGTTTCCGACTTCGAAGGCAAATACTAACTAAAAGTATTATTACTTATAAACTACAAACCCCCCTTCGTAAAATTTCCCTAGCTTGGTTAGCTAGCACAACAAAATATCCTAAAACCCTGTAATGTAGACTTACAGTTTCCTGAGTTTAAAATTCTATCATCGACCACCAACTGCTTTCGAGTAAATTATACATTAAAAGTACTTAAATTTAATTATTGCTGATAGCTAAATTTTTGGTAATACTTTTGTCTCTCATACACAAATGTAATAGTTTGTTTAATAAACTTGCATAATAATACTGAGAAAATATAAAACGTAAATACTAGGCTTGGCAATCATAAATATTAAACAATGCTTTATACATAAGGGTTCTGCAGGCTTAAAAAGACTCATGAAGGATAACAATCATCTGAATTTCTTCATCGACTACCCTTAAAAAACAAATTTGACAAAAGCAATTCTTTTGGTAATATGTTCGTAATATGCCAGAAGTTAATAGCTGAATAAAACTATTAATCCTACTTAAAAGCTTAGAAAGGAAGATGATCTTATGAAAATTGCACTCCTTAGCACGGGCGGGACAATCGCAAGCAAGGTGGATCCAGAAACGGGGAAATTTATGTCTGGGGCACAAACAGGAGAGGAATTATTATCAAAATGCAAGCTTGATAAACTGGGCAAAGGTGTGGAAATCACTGTAAAATCCGTATTTCAAATACCCAGCAACGCCATGACATTTAACCACAACAAACTTTTGTTTGATACTATGAAGCAAATGATTAAAGAAGGATATGAGGGTTTTGTTATAACTCATGGTACAGATACTATGGAGGAATCCTCTTTTTTTATGTCACTGCTTTGGGATGAGGATTTCCCTGTGGTCTTCACCGGCTCCCAATTCAGTCCTACTGAAAACAATACTGATGCATTTCACAATATCAGCAATGCCCTGTTAGTGGCATCCACCAAAGAAAGTAAAGGTATGGGGGTGCTGGTAGCCTTTAATGATAAAATTTTTGCCGCACAATATGTTACAAAAATGCATGCCTCCAATATTAACGGTTTTGATGCACCACGTAGCGGGCTATTGGGAGTAGTAGATTTTGGACGGGTTCATTATTTTCACAAACCTCTTCATCGGGAATACTATCAACTAACATCAGATCTTCCTAGGGTGGAAATTATTAAGCAATATATAGACATGGATGAAAATATTGTAGATCATTATCTTTCCCAAGGGGCAAAGGGTTTGGTTATCGAAGGGTATGGCCGCGGACATACAAATCCCAAGTTGGTAGAAAAAATACAAGAAGCCCTTAATAAGGGGGTAGCAGTAGTAATTACCACAACTTGTATTGACGGCGAAGTAGAGCCCGCCTACAAATTCAAGGGAAGTGTAGATGATTTGCTGAGTAGAGGGGCTATCAACGGACGAGACTATATGCCCAAAAAGGCTAGAATTAAATTAATGGTCCTTCTGGCAAAAGGCATCCAAAAAGACCATCTCCAAAGCAAATTCGATTCATA
>CAZCQT010000242.1:0-3418 GCA_964500905.1 uncultured Moorellales bacterium | reverse complement strand
TCAGGCCACTTTGGCGGAAAGATTGAATAATATGGTATTAAAATTTCAAATTTAAGTAGTGAAGAACTGTCTTGAAAATACCTTTTAATTGTGATAATAATTGCGGTGGTCACGTTTAATCTGCTATTGACAGGAACAAAATTTTAATGGTAAACTTATAATAATATTTTAAACTGATGAGCAGGAGCAGTAGAGATAATGATTTGTATCAAGAGAGTCGCTATTGGTGGGAAGCGATTACAATAATTATTTTGAATGGACCTGTGAGGGAAGCCCGAAATCAAGGGAAAGTAGGTGCTTACGGAATCCAAAACCGTTATTAATGGAAGGTGTATTAGTCACACAAAACAAGTGGGCATTTTGCCAATTTGGGTGGTACCGCAGAAGCTAAGGCTTTTGTCCCTATTTGAGGGATGAAAGCTTTTTATTTTTAGCGGGTAATCTTGGCACAGTCATTGCTTGCAAATATGCGGCGTGCAGGAAGCAGAGCCCCTTGTATTCTGCTGTGAGCGTCGCTGTCCAAAAATGATTAGGATGTTTTTAAAAAGGAGGAAGATGAGGATTGAAGAGATTGGCTGAGGGAAGGTTTGGCATTCATGGAGGGCAATATTTACCGGAAATATTGATGAATGCCGTAATTGAGTTGGAGAAAGCTTATAATCATTACAAAAGCGATCCGGAGTTTTTAAAAGAATTAAATGATTTGCTTAATAGTTATGCCGGTAGACCATCTTTACTCTACTATGCAGAAAAAATGACAAAGGATCTTGGTGGGGCGAAGATCTATTTAAAAAGGGAGGATCTAAACCATACCGGCTCTCACAAAATCAATAATGTTTTGGGCCAGGTTTTGTTAGCTAAAAAAATGGGCAAGGTGAGAGTGATTGCAGAAACTGGGGCGGGTCAGCACGGGGTTGCAACTGCCACAGCAGCTGCTTTAATGGGTTTGGAATGCGAAATATTTATGGGTAAGGAAGACACTGAAAGGCAGGCTCTTAATGTTTATCGGATGGAGCTTCTTGGAGCCAAGGTTCATCAAGTAACCTGTGGAACGCAGACCTTGAAGGATGCAGTTAATGAAACCATGAAGGAATGGGTCAGGAGAATTGAAGATACTCACTATGTTTTAGGTTCAGTGGTAGGCCCTCACCCTTTTCCAATAATCGTCCGGGATTTTCAAAGTATTATCGGTAAGGAAATTAAGAGCCAACTGCAAGCAAAAGAAGGCCGCTTGCCGGATGTAGTGTTGGCAGCAATTGGCGGCGGCAGTAATGCCATGGGTGCTTTCTATGAATTTATTGAAGACGCAAATGTTCGCTTGATCGGTTGTGAGGCCGGAGGGCGGGGTTTAGATACGGAGGATCACGCCGCGAGTGTTAATAAAGGCTCAGTAGGTATTTTTCATGGGATGAAATCCTACTTTTTCCAAGATGATTATGGACAAATAAAACCTGTATACTCTATCTCCGCAGGATTGGATTATCCGGGAGTAGGGCCGGAGCACTCTGCCTTACATGATTCGGGCAGGGCCCATTATGTAGCTATAACTGATGAAGAAGCGGTGGGCGCTTTTGAATACCTATCCAAAATAGAAGGGATTATTCCGGCTATAGAAAGTGCCCATGCTGTGGCCTATGCAAAAAAAATTGCAGGTCGGCTAAATAGAGAGCAAATAATGGTCATTTGTCTTTCCGGCAGAGGAGATAAGGATGTGGCTGCCATAGCACGTTATAGGGGAGTGAAACTTTATGACTGATTTGCAATTAATGTTTAGTGAAAAGAAAATGGTGATTCCTTTTGTTACAGGGGGAGATCCTGAGATGGCCTTCACCAGGCAATTGATTTTAGATCTTAAAGAGAATGGCTTTGATCTGGTTGGGGTGGGGATTCCTTTTTCCGATCCGGTTGCCGGGGGGCAAGTAATTCAAGATGCAGATTCCAGGGCCTTATCAGGCGGTGCAACAACAGATAAAATTTTTGAGATGTTAAAAAGCATTCAAAAGCAAATTGATATTTCAATTATTTTGGTGACCTATGCTAATCCCATTTTTGTTTACGGTGCGGATAAATTTATGCAAAATTGTCGAGAAGCAAAGGTGGAGGGTATTATAGTGCCTGATTTACCTTTTGAAGAAAAAGATGAATTTTTGCCCTTTTGTCAAAAGCACCAGGTGGCTCTGATTTCCACTATTGCACCAACATCAAAAAATCGCATTGAAATGATTACAAAAGAAGCGGAAGGGTTTATTCATTGCATGCCCTCTATTAGCTTGGCAGGTAGACCCCAGGCAATGATAAATGAGTTGAAAAATACGGTGGAAATGATTAAGAAAATCAAGGATATTCCCTGTGTGTTAGATTTTAACCCTATTGATGCAGAGCAACGGGAGCTGATTATGGAGCAATTTGACGGAATGTTAATCAGTAATGCGGTAGTTGAAATAGTGGGTAAGCATGGAAGGAACAGTCTCCCTTATGTGGCGGATTATCTTAAACAATGAAATATGCACCTGGGATGCTAATTAAACTTTCTAAAGAGGTGATATTATTGGATCAGAGAGGTTTAATAAAAAATTTAATCATTCAAACCGGGAAAGAGATACACCTTAGTGGTTTGGTAGTTGGCACCTGGGGCAATGTCAGTGCAAGAATTCCGGGGGAAGAAAATTTAATCTCCATTACCCCCAGTGGAATGGACTATTTAAGCTTGACCACAGAAGATCTTGTGTTATCTAATCTGGCGGGAAAAATTGTGGAAGGAATCAGAAAGCCTTCCATAGAACTTCCTTTGCATTTGGCGGTGTATAAAGCCAGACCTGAGATGAAGGCGATTGTGCATGTCCATAGCGTTTATGCAACTGCTTGGGCGGCAGCCAGAAGGGCTATTCCCGGTGCCTTGGAGGACTTAGTGCAAATCGTAGGCGGAGATGTAAGGGTGGCTGATTATGCTTTGCCGGGCACGGAGGCCTTGGGTCTGAATGCGATTAAAGCTCTGGAGGATCGTCAGGGGGTGCTTTTGGCCAATCATGGTCTTTTGGGTATTGGCCAAAATCTTAAAGAGGCATTAAAGGTTTGTCAAATAGTAGAAAAGGCCGCCAAGACTTTATTAGCTTCTCAGCTATTGGGCGGTGCGGTAGCTTTATCTAAGGAAGATATTCTTAATATGAGGGACTTTTATCTAAACTCCTATGGACAGAGGTGATTTAATGAAAACCAAAGGGAAAGGAAAACCCGGTTTTAATACTATAAGTATCCATCAAGACAGTGAGCAACCCTTTAAAGCATTGAATCCGCCTATTTTTATGACCTCTACCTTTTCATTTGACAGCATTGAGGATGCCGACAGGGTTTTTTCCTTCGAAAAAGATGATTTTGTTTATACCAGAGGTAATAACCCCACCTTGCGTTTGTTGGAAGA
>CAZCQT010000241.1:0-3448 GCA_964500905.1 uncultured Moorellales bacterium | reverse complement strand
ATCTACTCCGGAAATTCTCGCCATACCTACACCTCCATTTTAAATTAATATTTCCTTATTATCTCAACAATTGATTAAGGGAACTATGCTTAAAACAAGGCTATTTGCCGATAATTGTTTCAAGTAAGCTCCTATAGCTATCGCCCTTAAGATCTCGAGTTACCCCGACAGCCGCAACCTTATAGAGCAAATTAACCCTGCTTTTGTTTATGCTTAGGATTTTCACAAATTACCATTACCCGGCCCTTACGCCTGATAATTTTACATTTCTCACAAATCGGCTTAACCGACGGGTTTACCTTCATGGTTAGCACTCCTTTACTATGAGTGGTTTACTGTTTAAATTATTTATAGCGGTAGACGATACGCCCCCGCGTAAGATCGTATGGAGACAATTCCACTGTTACCCGATCCCCGGGTAATATTCGAATAAAATTCATCCTGATCTTACCTGAGACATGAGCCAACACTTTATGCCCATTTTCTAATTCTACCCTAAACATGGCATTTGGTAAAGGCTCAATTACTTTACCCTGAAATTCAATTAAATCTTCCTTAGCCACCAACTATCTACCTCCTTTATGGGTTTTGATCTTCTTTTTGATAGATATCCATTAAACCGGCAATAATTTTCCGAATTTCTGGATTTGTAATGCTTAGTCCTTCTCGGAATCGAGTGCCTATTTCCCCATTTTTAATTTGGGTAGCTTCCAAATGTTTAATGTTCTTCTTCTTTGGTTGATGGACTTTTTTCTTTTTCCCATCTGCCAGATAAACAAATATCCCATGAGGGGTTTTCTCTATATTCAGCACTACAAATGGACTGCCTTTATCTCGTCCTTGAGTCGATATTACTAATTGGCCGGGTTCGATTTCCATCTGCACACCCCCAGTTATATCCTTGTTAAGATTTCCGGGCCTTTGGTGGTGATGGCTATTGTATGCTCAAAATGCGCCGATGGTTTCCCATCCTTTGTTACCACGGTCCAATCATCCTTCAAGACTCTTACCTGATAAACGCCCATATTAACCATCGGCTCGATGGCTAAGGTCATACCTTCTTCAAGTCGAGGCCCCCTGTTCGGAGGTCCATAGTTGGGTATCGGCGGATCTTCATGCATGGCCTGACCTATACCATGTCCTACGTAATCTCTCACCACGGAAAACCCGGCGTTTTCTACAAAGGTTTGTATTGCATGAGAGATATCTCCCAGCCTGTTTCCGATGATGGCTTTTTGAATGCCAATAGCCAATGACTCTTTTGTTACCTTAATCAACCTGGTTTTTTCTTCGTCTATGCTGCCAACAGGCAGGGTAATAGCTGAATCCCCATTATATCCATTTAATTCTACACCTACATCAATACTAATAATATCACCTGTTGTCAGTTTTCTTAAACTAGGAATCCCGTGAACTACTTCATTATTAATTGAAGCACAGATGCTGGCAGGAAAACCGCGATAACCTTTAAAGGAAGGGATGCCGCCATGTCGGCGAATAAAGTTTTCAGCAACCAGATCCAACTCTTTCGTAGTTATCCCTACCTCTACTGCTTCTTTCATTTTTTCAAGCACCAAAGCAGTAAGTCTCCCCGCTTCTCGCATATAATCCAGCTCTTTTTCCGATTTTAAAAGTATCATTGCCAATCTCTTCCTATGGCTTCGCCGATGGCAACCAGAACCTCTGAAATAGCACCGTTACCATCAATGTCTTTTAATAAACCGCGTTTTCTGTAAAAATCTATTAAAGGAGCGGTGTTCTGATGATAAACAGCTAAACGATTAATCGCGGTTTCTTCACTGTCATCGCTTCTTTGATACAATTCACCGCCGCATTTATCACAGGTATCTTGCTTAATGGGGGGGTTAAAAAGAACATGATAACCCGCACCGCAATCCCTGCAAATCCGTCTGCCTGTCAGTCTTGCTACTAATTTACCATCGTCAACCAGAACATTTAGGACCATATTCAGACTGCTGTCCAAATCCTTTAGGATTTGCTCCAAGGCCTCTCCCTGAGCAACTGTTCTCGGAAATCCATCCAACAAGAAGCCCTGTTGGCAATCGGCTTCTGCAAGCCTTTCTTTAACAATACCAATAGTTACTTCATCAGGAACCAGGTCCCCTTTATCCATGTAGGATTTGGCTTCCCTTCCTAATTTAGTACCCTCGCTAATAGCTTTTCTAAACATATCCCCGGTGGAAATATGGGGAATAGACAACCTTTTAGTCAAAGTCTCAGCTTGAGTCCCTTTCCCAGCGCCGGGAGGACCCATTATTAATAATTTCAAGGTTCGTTCCTCCTTATTTTATCAGTCACCGGTAGGGTAATTTTGATATTCGGCCATCACGGTTATTTTATAAAACCTTCGTAATGGCGCATCAATAAATGGGATTCCATCTGTTTCATTGTTTCTAATGCTACCCCTACTACAATCAATAAGCTGGTGCCCCCAAACTGAATATTTAACCCTGTTAAAGACATAATGAAGTTTGGAAGTAATGCAATGGCTGCCAAAAATATTGCCCCCGCTAAAGTTACCCTACTTAGAATGCGTTCAATATATTCGGTTGTAGGCCTACCGGGTCTGATGCCCGGTATGAAACCGCCGTATTTCTTAATATTATCAGCCACATCCGCCGGATTAAAGGTAACGGCAGTGTAAAAATAAGTGAAAAAGATAATCAGCAATGCATAAAAAATCATATACAAAGGTGCATTGAAGTTAAAGTTCTTGACAATAAATTGAGCAAATCCGTTTTCAGGAAACCAGGTTGCAATGGTTGACGGAAACATTAGAATTGACATTGCAAAAATTACAGGAATAACCCCCGCCTGGTTAACTTTCATAGGAATATGGGTACTTTGGCCTCCGTATACTCTTCTGCCAACAACTTTCTTTGCATATTGAACAGGAATACGTCTTTGGCCCTCTTGAATAGCAACAACTCCGGCTATGACGGCAATCGCTATTACACCAAAAGCAAGCACTCCTATAATGTTAATCTCTCCCGCTCTTACTTCTACGAAGGTATTATATACGCCCATAGGCAAGCGAGATACAATACCGGCAAAGATGATTAGAGAGATACCGTTTCCTATTCCTTTTTCAGTAATCAGCTCTCCCAGCCACATTAGAAACGCTGTCCCTGCGGTCAAGGTGAGTACAATAACTGCCATTCTGAGAAAACTTGGGCCCTCTAAAGCAGGTTTTAAATAAATTGTCATTCCAATTGCTTGTAATGCTCCTAAAACAACTGTACCATATCTGGTAATTTGTACAATCTTTTTCCTGCCTTCTTCGCCTTCTTTAGCCAGCCTCTCAAGTGCCGGCACTACCACCTGCAGCAATTGCATGATGATTGACGCGTTAATATAGGGCATAATACCCATGGCAAAGACAGTGAAGCGTTTGAAGGCTCCCCCCGACAGTATATCGCAAAAGCCA
>CAZCQT010000240.1:0-3454 GCA_964500905.1 uncultured Moorellales bacterium | reverse complement strand
GGACACCCTTTCAGTTTGGCGGGCTTATCCCCGGAGAATATCAGGGAGTTGGAGGGTATTTATCCCGGCAAATTTAAGTTTGAGCCCATGAGAGATGCCTTTGATTATGTCTACCTATTGGAGAAAATGATTACTCTGGCGGGGAAAAAGCTTCATGCTAAACGAAATCATATTAACTACTTTAAAAAGGTGAACAACTGGGAGTTTGAACTGATTAACCAAGACAATTTTCAGGAAATGCGGGAGATGAATGATATTTGGTGCCAAATTTATGGTATTAATGAGGATGGCACCTTTAAAGATGAATCCTGCGCCGTTACCAGGGCCCTTAACAATTATGAAGAATTGAATTTAGAAGGAGCTTTAATCCGCTCCGATGACAGGATAATTGCTTATACTGTAGGTGAGGTATTAAATTCCAATACCTATGTGATTCACATTGAAAAGGCTTTTGGGGATATTCGAGGAGCTTATCAGATGATTAACAGGGAATTTGCCGCTTGGGTGGGGCAAAAATATCCTCATTTAATCTATATCAACAGGGAGGAAGATATGGGTTTTTCGGGTCTCAGGAAAGCCAAGTTATCCTATTACCCTGTTAAAATGGTAGAAAAGCACTGGGTTGAGATCCTTCACTGCGTTCAGGATGACACCTAAGCAGGATCTCACAACAGCGTCATTCTGAACGAAGCAGAGCGAAGTGAAGAATCTTACTTATAAGAAATACATGCAAACTAGCCAACTGGTTTTAAAATAATATTCAAAGGTTCGGGTTCTTAGCTTTTGCAAAAAAGGAGGTTGCAATGGCAGGCTTTCATCCCTGCCTAAGTAAAATGAATGAATATAGATCTGCAAGAAAAGAAGACATTGAAGCATTAAAAGCGATTTGGGCTCTTACCTTTAAGGATCCAAAGCAATTTATTGATTTTTATTTTGCCAACAGGTTTGACCCCAAAAATACTGTGTTGCTGGTACGGAGTCGACAGATTGCTTCCATGCTTACTAAAATACCTGTTAAGCTAGTTACTCCAAGAGGTGAATTTATGGGAGCAATGTTTTATGCCATTGCTACCCACCCTCAATATCAAAAACAAGGCTTGGCCACTGATTTAATTGAGTTTGCCAATCAGGAGCTGATTAGAGCAAAAAAAGCTTTTTCCGTTATCGTACCTGCCAATAGGGGCTTATTTGAGTTTTATTTAAAACAGGGTTACAAGGAAGGCTTTTCAATTGTGCAAAAAATAATTAAAGCCGAGGAACTGCCGGGTGGGGGCTTTGTCCAGTCAATGAATTTAAGCCTGGAACCGATTGGATCTGATCTTTACAATTTAACAAGGCGGGAATTTTTAAAGGAACAAAGCTTTATTGATTACCCCGAAGAGGAACTGACACAGCAGCAAAAGCTGTCTCATTTTTCCGGGGCGGATCTATATGCCATTAAACCAAGTAATCAGGGGCAAATCAGCGGCTTGATGACGGTGGAAAAAATATCTGAAGACAGGGTTATTATCAAAGAGTGTTTGGCAGCGGAAGAGTTTATATTGCCCGCTGTCGGCAGGCTGGCCTCATTGCTGCCTGCTAAGGAATATATTTTGCGTGTTCCTGATTTTTTAGGTCAAGCTATAGGAGGAAAGCTAACACCCTTTGCGGTAATCAAAAATCTGGGTAAGAAGGTATTGTTATCTAAGGAGGCGGCTTATCTGGGGCTTGCCTTTGATTGAATTATTATAAATCGGGAGTGAATGAAATGAAGTATGAAGGGGCGGTTTTTAGGCCTCCGAGTGAGGCCTATAGTTTGATTATTCAGGTAACTATTGGCTGTGCCCATAATAGATGCAGCTTCTGTGCCATGTATAAAAATGAAAGATTTAGAATCAGGCAATTAGGGGAAATTATTGAGGATTTAAAAATTGCCAGGGCTACTTACCAAAGGGTAGAAAGGATTTTTCTGGCCGATGGGGATGCTCTTTCTATACCCTATGTCAAGTTAGCGGAGATTTTGGTTAAGGTAAAAGAAATTTTTCCGGAGTGTCAAAGGGTGGGTATTTATGCTACACCCAAGGATATTTTGCGTAAATCCCCGGAGGAATTGCAGGAACTTAGGAAGCTGGGTTTAGGAATCTTATATATGGGACTGGAGTCCGGCAGCGAGCAAATTCTAAAGGAAATTAAAAAAGGTGCAACTGCCCAGGAGATGGTTGAAGCAGGGCAAAAGGCGGTAGCCAGCGGTATTCAGTTATCCATAACAGTTATTTCCGGCTTGGGCGGCAAAAAGAATTGGAGGGAGCACGCCATTAAAACCGGGGAGGTTTTATCAGCCATTGATCCCCACTATGTGGGCCTGCTAACCTTAATGTTAGTGGAAGGCACTGAAATGAAAAAGCAAGTTGATCAAGGTCAAATGGAATTGTTATCTCCAACTGAAGTTATGTTGGAAACAAAGTTAATGTTAGAACATCTGAATGTTTCCAATTGTGTTTTTAGAAGTAATCACGCCTCCAATTATGTTTCGCTGAGGGGCACCTTGCCCCAGGACCAGGACAGCTTAATCAGAGGTATTGACAGTATTTTGGCGGATGGTGATTTTAGCTACAGACATGAGCTTTTGAGAGGATTATAATTTTAAAATACTGTACGTTTAGGGGGTTAGAGGGCAGTTGGTAAATAGAGTCTTGAAAGAAGGGGCTTGTTTAGGCAGTAAAAAAGAGTTTATTTTATATGGTTTGGATGAGTTTAATCGAATTCAGCAAGAAATTGCTTTGTTTTTAGCAGATGCAATAGAGGATTTTGAACTCCATTTGATACTGTCCGAATCCCTTACAAATGCCTTTATTCATGGAAACCAACAGGATGCCACTAAGCCGATTTGCTTGCGGGTTATTTTAGATGAGAATCAAATTATGTTTGAGATAGAGGATGCTTGCTTAACTCCCGTAGAATTTACTATTTGCGAAGAGTGTTCGGCGGAAAACATTTTGGAGGAAAGCGGCAGGGGCCTGGTTTTGTTGAAAAACTTTTGTGATTTTGTAGAGTTTCGAGATAATAAGCTGTATATCATAAAAAAGAGAAGTTCTTCTTGTTAGAAGACGAAGGGCAGGGGACAGGGGACAGGGGACAGAGGACAGGGGACAGAGGACAGGGGATAGAGGACAGAGGACAGGAAAACCTTTGTATGTTTTTCTCTGGGGTTAAGATTCTTCGCTAACGCTCAGAATGACACTGAAGTAGGATCCGGTGATTCTGTCATCCTGAACGAAGTGAAGGATCTCATAAAAGAATAGCATACAACATAACTCCAAAAAGTGGCACTGTTGCAGGATCCTGCTTAAGTGTCATCCTGAACGAAGTGAAGGATCTCATAAAAGAATGACATGCAAAGTCTTGTCCTTTCCTCTGTCCACTTTCCCCTGTCCCCTAAAAAGACCTGCCTCTTACAAAACCGTGGGCGAAACTG
>CAZCQT010000239.1:0-3478 GCA_964500905.1 uncultured Moorellales bacterium | reverse complement strand
TGGGAATTCAACCCCGCTATAGCGGATTGCGGGTACAGAGCACCGCTACCTCTCCATCTAGCACGGCAAAATTCAAGCAAATTAAAATTTATTTTTCTTGCACCCTGCTTCTTACCTCTTAAACAAAATGCGAGCCTGCAATAATGTCATTCTGAACGCAGCAAAGCGAAGTGAAGAATCTAAGACCCGAAAGCAATACATGCAAAAGCACTTTCTTGTCTCTTGCTTCCTGCCTCTTGCTTCTTGAATGGCGGAGAGAGAGGGATTCGAACCCTCGAGACAGGTTTTAGCCCATCTACCCGATTTCCAGTCGAGCGCCTTCAGCCAAACTCAGCCATCTCTCCGTTTTAAATTGCATAAAAAAGTATAAGCCTCAGTGGCACTGTCTTGTTTTCATTCGCTTGCTGGCAGATTAAAATAAACATCTAAAAGATTTTTACGCCGACCACTGTCTGCTTGCTGCTTGCTACTTGCTACGAATTACATTGTACAATAAATCCGGGCTTTTGTCATCAAAAAAATATTTTTATTATTTGCCAGCTTATCCATTATGCAAATCAAAATTAATTTTGTCATTAACTTTTGCATCGGCCCCCTTTATAGAGTCCGTTACAATTGTTTAGGAACTGATTTCGTATGCAGCTACTAAATGCTTCACCCCGCTGGGAACGAAGGCTTCTACTAAAATACCCTCCTCCAGATAGTTCACTTCCAACACTTGGGCATCCTTATATAGCAATCCCAATAATTGTCCCCCATCATGGGGCAAAAGCAATTTCATCTGCCGGCCGGTCCGGCCAAGTTCTTTTCCCAAGAGCTCTAGTAGTTCTTCAACCCCTGCCCCTGTTTTTGCGGATACTTCGACAAAAGGATACTCAGGGTGCATAAAAGCACCCTTTCCTTCAACCAACAAATCTAATTTATTAAAAACTAAAATTAAGGGTTTATTCAAAACTTGAAGTTCAGCCAAAACTTCTTCCACTGCCAACATTTGCTCTTCAAACTGGGAATGAGATGCATCTACCACATGCAGCAGCAAATCAGCCTCTTGAACCTCTTCCAATGTGGCTTTGAAAGCGGAAACCAGTTGGTGAGGGAGCTTCTGAATAAAACCTACCGTATCCGCTATTAAAATTTCCTGGCCTGTAGGCAGCAAAATCCCCCTAACGGTGGAATCTAAGGTTGCGAATAAATGATTTGCCCCCGGATCTTCCTTGTCAAAATCAACAACCGAGGGTGAGGCTAGCTCCAGCAGCTTGTAACGTAGGGTGGATTTCCCTGCATTAGTATAGCCTACGAGAGAAACCAGGGGAATATCTCTTTTACCCTTAGTTACCTGCCTTTGCTTGCTAACCTGTTCCAACTGTTTTTGCAGATCAGAAATTCTTCTTTGAATATGTCTTCTGTCCTTTTCCAGCTTAGTTTCCCCCGGGCCTCTGGTTCCGATACCACCGGCCAAACGGGATAATTCCGTCCCGAAGCCGGTTAAGCGGGGCAATAGGTAGTTTAACTGAGCTAATTCAACTTGAATTTTACCTTCTCTGGAGCGGGCCCTTTGTGCAAAAATGTCCAAGATTAAGCCTGTACGATCAAGTATTTTACAGTTTAAGGCAGCTTCCAGATTTCGCATTTGCATGCCTGTCAGCTCGGCATCAAAGATAACCAGGTTGATTCTCTTTGCTCTAATTAAAAGTGCTATCTCCTCCGCTAAACCCCTTCCTATATATAAAGCATTGTCGGGTCGCTCCCTTGTCTGCAAAAAGCTGTCTGCTACCTCGGCCCCTGCTGCCATAGCCAGCTCTTTCAGCTCAGCCAACGATTCCTCAGCAGTTAAAGTACCTTTTGCTTGTTTTCTCAAATTTAAACCTACTACTAAAGCCCTTTCAACGGTTTCATCATAAGGCGGCTGCTCCTGCTTGGCCAACTTTTCCTCAATTTCTCTGACTACTTCCAAATAGTTGAAGCTAGTTGCTTCTTCAGCGTTTAGTGGCCCAAATAAAAGACAATCCTGTGATTCATCCACGGCATTAATAAAACCCGCCCACAAATCCTGAAAAAACCCTTCTTTAACACCAATTGCCACCATGGCATCCAGGGACATGGCATTTAATGTGCCTACATCAATCTCTGATAAATGACCAAAGCCCTCGGGGTGGGTATGAATCAGACGCAAACCGCTAAGGTGCCGCTCTCCCTGCCGATTGCTTAAATCAGGCAAGGAAACCTTGCTCCGATCCCCAACGGCTACCCCCGCTACCTGCCCCCTTCTATTGAGATAAATACCTATTTCAGCATTTAAAATGCTTGTTAACCTCACCAATTCATCAATTACTTCTTTGGAGATTAATTGACCTTGAGCCACCTTAAGATCGTAAAACAACTCCAATTGCTCTAGATAATATTTTTTTATACCCCCGACTTCCCCGTAAACAATTTTCTGGATGGCAGCCACACCTTTCTGTAGGTCTTTAAAAATTTGCTAATCTATAATTTCATAACTGGAAGAGATGGCAGGTAAATTCAAACTACCTAAAACTCTCTCCAAAAAGACTCCTTCTCTTTCCGGTTGCTGACTGCCATAACTGGCACGGATAGCCCCGGTAATAAATTGAACCCCCCGATCCATTGCCAAGGGCAGACTGTCTCCTTGAAGCAGACTGCCAACCAAAACACTGGTAAAGGTATCCCCTGCACCCGGATAATGAGCAGGCACATAAATACAAGTAACCTTCCAAAACCGTTCATCGGCTTTATTATAGGCGATCACACTGGTTTTATGCTGGGGTTGGCTTTTGCCGCGATAAGGAACACTGGTTATAATAGCAATCTCCGGGCCCATTTCTGTCAGCCTTATCAGCCATTCTTTCATTTCTTCCAAGGTTATATCCGTTCGATAAGGCTCATCTAATAAAAAGCTTGCCTCTGTAAAGTTAGGGGTAATCAAATTTGCCTTGGTTACCAAATGCCTCATTTCTTTTACCATTTCATCTGTCATAGTGCTATAAAGCCTGCCATTATCCCCCATGGCAGGATCCACCACAATCAACGGGTTATTATAGGAAAAACGATCAATAAAATCAGCAATAATCTGTATTTGTTTTGGCGAACCCAAAAATCCACTGTAAATACAATCAAACTCAATTTGCAGTTGATCCCAGTGGTTAATCGTACTCTCCATAAAATCTGTCAAATCCACAAAACTGTACCCTTCAAACCCTCCTGTATGGGTGGAAAGAACTGCAGTAGGCATACTGCAGACCTGTGTTCCCATGGTGGATAAAATGGGAATAACCACCGCCAGGGATGTCCTTCCGAACCCCGATAAATCATGAATTGCCGCTACCCTTTTTATCTGTCTTTTCAAAATACTCACTGCTCCGTTTCTACTCGTTTTTTTGTTCCCCATCCTCTTTGCATTACGATAGTTGAACAATAGTTGAACGGTAGTTTAACAATGGTTGAACCATTGTAACATTGA
>CAZCQT010000238.1:3003-3478 GCA_964500905.1 uncultured Moorellales bacterium | reverse complement strand
CAACCTAGTATGTTTTCGCCCGAGGATTTTAAATATATTTTGTAAAGGAGAGTAATTAATGAGTCAACTGTTATATATCAAGGCCAATCCTAAACCGGCTGAACAGTCCAGAACCTTTGCCATTGCGGATAGCTTTATCAATAAGTATAAAGAACTTTATCCAGGTGACGAAATTATCACTTTAGATCTGTATCAGGAGGGTATTAGGTTTTTGACAAATGATGACCTTGGAGCCGTTGTTGATGCACATAATAATCAGGAGCACCCTATTTTAAAATACGCCCGGCAATTTGCGGCGGCGGACAGCTATGTAATTGCCGCACCTATGTGGAACTTAAGCTTTCCCGCTATTTTAAGGGCCTATTTAGATTATATTTGCGTGGTTAATATCACTTTTAGATATACCGAGACAGGGCCGGTAGGTATGTGTACAGATAAAAAAGCCCTGCATATTATTACTAGAGGCGGCGAATAT
>CAZCQT010000238.1:0-2993 GCA_964500905.1 uncultured Moorellales bacterium | reverse complement strand
TTCCAAGGCTCCTTTATCGGCCTTTGAAATGGGAGATAGATATTTAAAAACCCTCTTTGCTTTTCTCGGGGTAACTGATTTTAAAACTGTCGTCGCTGAAAACCTAGATGTAGTTGGACAAGATGTGGAAGGCCTTTTGCGACAAGCTATTAAGGAGGCCCAAGAACTAGCACCTGGCTTTGGCAAAAGGCCCCAATATAGCCTTGTTTAACCCGATAAGGTGCCATTAGTGGTGCCCTTAATATGTATCATTACCGAGACAGAAGCAGGACAGGGGGGGACTTGACAGCAATAAAGAAGGCGAAAACCTTCTTAATCTATCTTTAGTATTTACTCAATAATTGCTTATACCAGGATAAGATTATTTCAGGGGAGGCAGTTTGATGGTTCAAGATACCACCCTTGGCCTTTTAAATCAGTTTCTATTATTGGAAGAAGGGCAAGTAGTATTTTACTCCGCTTTAACCGCAAAAGCCTCTAATGAAGAATTAAGCCGTGGATTAAAAAGGCTGGCGGCGGTAGAAGCAAATCATGTTAAGAATCTTAAAGAAAAAATAGCATGCCTTTCTTCCGATGACAACCCTTTTGGCCCTATCAAAAGTACTGCCTTAGAAGCCGGGTTGGGGGTTTTCGGCGGTACTGTTAGTATTGCCGAGGGAATTGTAGGTCTAAAAAATTTAATGAATGCTGGGGCTTTTGCAGAAAGCAAAGCCATAGCTGATTACCGCCGGGCACTTACTAAAATTCAAGATCCCGAATTAAGAGATATGTTATGGGAACATCTCATTGATGAGGAGCTTCACCTCCTTTGGCTAAAAAAACAAGCAGAAAGTATAGGCTAATAGCCAAAATGTTTACCTGCTGAGCCCCTTTTGATATGATATAGCTACTATGATGCATTATTCAATCAATACCTACTGATTTTCTAACTGGCAGCTATGGAGGTATTCACTCATGAAAAACACTATAAATAAGTTCATTCGGGAGCTGCAGGCATACAAATCAACGAAAAATGTTTTTAACCCCTGGCGGGATTACGATGAAAGCTTTGACATAGGCCCGGAAGCACCATCAATTAGAACCTACCAAATAGAACAATTCTTAATCCCCAGAATATCAACAGCCAAATATCTGTTGGTAGCCGAGGCCATTAGCTACCAGGGAGGCAAATTTACGGGGGTAGCATTATCATCAGAGCGTATACTCCTTGGCAACCACAGGACTATTAACCCGGCAAATTTGCTGCAGAAAGCACTGGGTAAAAGAACCAGTAATCCCGATAATACAGTTTTAAATGACACCCAAAGGCGATTGGGATTTACAGAACCCACAGCCACAATTATTTGGGGAGAAGTTGTACGCAACAAGACTACCCCTGACAAAATAATTACGTGGAATATTTTCCCTTTCCACCCTTTCAACGCTGATAAGGGGTCATTAAGTAATCGAACCCCAACTGATTTAGAATTAGAGGTAGGCAGATACTATACTGAAATGTTGTTTAAAATCATCCCAAAAATTTCGATTATCTCCATAGGTGTACATTCGTCAAGAACTTTAAAACGACTGGGAATCGAAAGCCTTCGTGTACCCCACCCAGCCAATGGCGGTGCCACTAAATTTAGAACAGCAATTAAAAAGATTTTTGCTACTGAAGAAAGCCATTTTTAGCATTTTCCATATATTTTGGCAACTGATATTTCCGTTGTTTTTGATAATACCATGCAAATAACTAACATATCTGACAGCCCGGAATATACTGAAATAAATAAAGCACTGCGATATTTTGTGTGTTTTTAAATAACTCATAAAAAGGCAGTGGAGGGTCTTCCGGGAGGTAATCAGATCATGATGGTTCAGAGGCCTTGGTATTTTTCCCCTAAAAGCTTGCATCAAGCTTTGGAAACGTGGTCCCCCATAAAGAAATTGGTTTCTGCCGCAATGCTTGCTATAATCGCCGCAGTTTTACAATCGGCAGGGGGTTGGATCCCGGGGGCAGGATTTTTAATTAGCCCCTTTGCAACAATACCGATATTATTTGCGGCTATAATATCGGTAAAAAACGGTTCTTTTGCCTATTTATCGGCAATATTCCTATTAGTTTTGTTTGAGCCCAGCGAATTATTTATCTTTCCCTTTACAACCGGGTTACTTGGTTTGAGTATTGGCTGGGGGCTGTCCGTATCTAACAAACGTTTAGCAATTACCTTGATAAGCGGAATAATATTATTTATCGGTATCTGCATTCCTCTCTATGGGTTAGGCTTTCCTGTCTTAGGCCCTGCAATTCTGCCTAAGCCGCAGTTCAAAACATTGGCATCCATCCTGTTTTTTTCTTTTTTATATAGCTGGCTTTGGCTAATTCTTTCTACCTACCTTTTAAGAAGAATAGATAGAATCTTATTCCCAAGAAATGAGTAGGCCAGTTAAACCAAAAACGGCCAAGGAAAAATAATTTATTCCACCAGCCGTTTTCATTTTTGTTAATCCTGATATCAGAAATCAGTTTACCCGATTAAGTTAAAGCAGATTTATTTTGTGCGTGTTATCCTCCAGATAACTCCAGTCTGTTTCGTTGCTCCTTCAGCAGTATAAATACCGAAATCTGCAATATAAAGTGTGCCGTCAGGGCCAAATACCGCATCAATCGGTCTTTCAAATCCTCCGCCGTTTGTTCTTGAGGCAGGAAGTCCGGAACGGTTTATAGCGAAGGTACTTACCTCCCCGTTATTCATGTTAACCCGAGAAACACGGTGACCAACACCATATAAAGGCTCCCCGCCGGTATTCGTGGGAACAATCGCCCCGAATTCCGAAATATAAGCATCCCCCACAGGCCCGAACAGAGGATCATAGTTAAAATCAAATCCCATAGTTGCGGAATGGGGCTGGAAGGTTGCGAATGGTCTTGGCGGCCGCACGGGATGTCTTGCCCATAAAAAGCTGGGCTGAGGTTCCCCTATTGGTTTAAACTGCGGCAATGTAACAGGTAA
>CAZCQT010000237.1:0-3485 GCA_964500905.1 uncultured Moorellales bacterium | reverse complement strand
AATGACCTCCTTTAAGTGAACCAAGGCAGTAAAGGCGGCAATCCCAAAAATAAGGGGTTGCCATACTTGTCCATCCCCCTTGGCAAAATAAACCACGATAACCACCGGTACAGCTAAAACCAAGGGCCACAAAATACTTTTACCAAGCCGCATTAAACTGGATTTCTGCCAGGCAATTACCGGACAAATGCCCATTAAAAAGAGTGTGGTAAACAAAATCGGGCCTGCAACTTGATTGAAAAAGGGAGGCCCCACTGTCACTGCTACCCCTTTAACAAAATTAGAGACCAAGGGAAAAATGGTACCCCAAAAAACCGCAAAAGCGGCTCCCACTAAAAATAAATTATTCAACAAAAAGCTGCTTTCCCGAGAAAGATAGCTTTCGAATTCTTTTTCTTCTTTAAAGGTATCGGAACGCCAAATCAACAGACTCACTGAAGCCAACATCATCAAGGTTAAAAACCCTAAAAATAGATTTCCCTGCTGTGAAACTCCAAAGGCGTGAACAGATGTAATAACTCCGCTTCGCACTATATATGTTCCAAACAAAGTAAGGATATAAGTAATTATAATTAAGGCTATGTTCCAAATTTTGAACATACCCTTTCGCTCTTGAATCATAATGGAATGAATAAAAGCAGTGGCAGTCAGCCAGGGAATAAAGGAAGCATTTTCTACAGGATCCCAGGCCCAGAAGCCGCCCCAGCCCAATTCCGTGTAAGCCCACTGGGCACCATAAAGGTTACCGATGGATAAAAATAACCAAGCCACTACCGCCCAGCGTCTGGTAGATTTGATCCATAAATCCCCTGCATCTTTAGTAATTAAAGCTGCCATAGCAAAGGCAAAAGGTACCACAAAACCAACATAGCCAAGAAAAACCGTTATAGGGTGAATAATCATCCCCGGATTTTGCAGCATCGGATTTAGACCACGGCCATCCATCATAGGCACCTGTGTGGAGGTAAAAGGGTTGGCAAAGAAGGTTACCGCCAATAAAAAGAAAATATTATTAATTAACAGCACCAAATTAACATAGGGCATCAATTTTACGTTTTGCTCCTGATTTGAGTAAGCCACAATTGCAGAGTAAACGGATAACACTAAAGCCCAAAGCAAAAGAGAGCCCGCATTGCCCGCCCAAAAAGCAGATAGCTTATATAGTAAGGAAAGACTTAGACTGGTATATTGATAAACATACAATACGGAAAAATCGCTGGTAACCAAAAGATACAGTAAGGCTACGGAAGCAACACCCACTAAAATGGCAATGGCTCCCATACCGCCTTTGGCACTCTCCATAAAACGTTTATCCCCGGTAGTAATACTTAAAATCTGTACTGCAAAGGAATAAACAGCTACCACTAACGCAATTACTAATGCTAAAAACCCTAAATCAGCCATCATTTTTTATCTATCCCACCCCTCAAATGATGCAACTTGCCTTGGTGAAAAACACCCGGATTTCATTTTATTCTTCGGCGGCCTCATACTTGCTGGGGCATCTTGTTTCAACTGAATCGGCACGAAAGATACCACCTGAGTTGTCATACTTCCCCCTTAAAATAGCCTCTGCTCCATCTTTGTGATCCAAATTGTCCGGTACAGCATCATTATAAAGAACAGCCATCTGATGCACCCCATCAGTTACGACAAACTCCACCTTAATATTGGTACTATCCCAAACAACGGTTTCCGGCAAAACCTTGCCCTCTACCAACAAATAATCCTTTTCAAATAGATCGCCTTTTTCAACTAAATCACTAATGCTTACTTGAAAACCGGCACTGCTGCCAAAGCTGGTAATCATTAAATAAGCCATTGCCGCTACGATAACTAAAACTCCTAAATACATTTTCAACTTTTTGGACAAGCCTTCACCCCCTGCAATACTTTGTTAAAATGCAAATTTAATCAGCCTTGTTACCTTTTTGTTTTGCTTTTTCCTTTTGACAAATCTTTTTTATCTGCTTTAGTTTTGTTTTGGGACATGTTCCTACTCAATAATAACACTAATACCATCACTAGTAAAAAGGCAATTACAATTATAATAATTACCCCGGAACTAAGCCCTTCCTGTTCTTTTTCCCCAACCGGGTGCACCGGCTGTGCCGGTTCCGGATCAATGGAGGGCAGATTATCCTCCTTTAAATAGCTGAAAGCGAATTTCAAAGCGTCCCCCGCCTCGATATCTGTATATTCGTATTGATATACTTCAAAACCTTCCCGATCCGTAATTTTAACGTCTGTTTCAGGATCTAAACTAAAATCTGTCACCCTGAAAGGTTTTTGTATTCCCACCTCTAAAGCAGCTACAGGGTATCTAAACCCCAATTCAATTTCCAGATCCCTCAAACCATTCTTTTCTGCTTGAAGAGGGTAGCTGTATTCTACCATTAACGGTAGTTTCCCCCCGGGCAATAAGGGCTCCAACATATCATAACGTACTATTTTATAATCATCTTCCACGATTGTTTCATAATACCTGGAATATACATCCTCTAACATTACCGATAAGCCTATTGGCTCCGCCCCGACGGGTAATTGAAAATCAATTCTTCCCTGAAAAATCTGCTCGGAGTTATTTGCAAAAATGCCTACCTGGTTGACCACTACATCTGTATTTAGGTATTCCGGCCAAACAAGCACATACATTTCTTCAGCCACAAGCTCCTCCTGGGCAATTGCTGCCCCCGGTAAAAACATCAAAGCAACAATTATAAACAACAATAATAAACCAATTCTGACACCCTTTGCTGCAAATACCTTCATCAATCCAACAACACCCCTCACTTAATGCCATTGATTTCACTGCCAAACTTGTTAAGACATTAGACCGGTGCTCACCACCAGTTTTATATTTATATCTATATAAAATTCTTGTCAAATGAATTAAAATCCTGCTTAATAATTATTTAACTTTTCGTTAACTTTTCATTACAATTTTAAAACGAAAACCGGGGGAATCCCCGGTTACAGCACCTCATAACCGGCATCGGTTATGGTTTCTTTAATTTTTTCCAGATTTATCTGAGCACCATCATAGCTTACCATCACTGTGCCTGCACTGACATCAGCATTGGCTGAGATAAAACCCGGTAATTTCATCAGAGCTTTTTCTATAGCCATCTTGCAATGGGCACAACTCATTCCTTTAACTGTTAACAATAAACTTTCCATCATATTCACTCCTTTTAGATATTTGCTAAATAATGTTCCACACTGCCTGCCGCCATGGCCCCATCTCCCACCGCCGTTGCCACTTGACGAAAAGGGGTGTTTCTCACATCGCCGACCGCATAAACCCCGACTAATGAGGTTTTCATTTCGGCATCAACAACTATATATCCTGCTTCATCAAGCCTTATTTTACCCTTTAGCATTTTTGTATTGGGTATAGTTCCTACAAAAACAAATACCCCATCAAATTCCTCATCGCGAATTTGCCCGCTAACTACATCCTTCAGCCTCAGGCTGCCGACCTT
>CAZCQT010000236.1:0-3516 GCA_964500905.1 uncultured Moorellales bacterium | reverse complement strand
TGCCCCTATGCATGAGATCCTTCATTCCGCTACGCTCCATTCAGGATGACGTAAAGGTAAGGCTACGCTCCATTCAGGATGACGTAAAGGTAGGGCTATGCTCCATTCAGGATGACGTAGGAGTTGGTGTTTGCTTCTAGCGTCACCCTGAACGTAGTGAAGGGTCTCATGCAGAATCACATGCAAGTAGCTGCTTGACCATAGTTTTGTCACTGCTAGACTACCGCTTGACAACTGCTTGACAATTGTTTCTCCACTACCAAGCCATTGTCCCTACTCCCTCAATAATTACCACTTTCTAATTCTTGATAGGTTGGATTTTTCCTGCTGGGAGGGGAGGATAATTCAAATAAAGAAAAATTTCTAAAAATTTTAAATAATATGTTGCGTAAACTTTCACATTGTGCTATTATCTTATTAGGTGAAGAAATTGCAAAGGAATGTTTAAGATTGTTCTCCCTTTCACTTTCCTAACTAATATTAAATTTTGAATTAAATGCAGTAACATGTAATATTGGAAAGGAGGCTACATAATGCGTGGTAATTTGAATTTGCTGCAAAAGGAAAGAGCCCAACTATTGGATGCCTATACTCACGCTAGAGGTAATGAAAAAATCAGGCTTTTGGTGAGAATTATGGACATTGATGAACAATTAGCAGCCACAAAGCTGGATGAAAATGTATCCAACAAAAAGGTAGGCTAAACAATCGGCATATTAAATTTTATAAAATACTGAAGGGTGGCTGAGGTTTTAGCTACCTTTTTGCGTTGAACAGGGGACAGGGGAAAGTAGACAGGGAAAAGGAAAACCCTTGTATGCGTTTTTCTGGGGTTAGGATTCTTCGCTGACGCTCAGAATGACATTGAAGTGGGATTCAGTGATTCTGTCATCCCGAACGAAGTGAAGGATCTCAGATTACGTTAAACTGCCGTTAAAGTTTTTCCTGTCCCCTGTCCCCTCCTTAATTCGTTAAGTTATAAATTGCAGTTTTCAAGTCTTGTTCATTTAATTGCCAGTAGTAGCTGCTGCAATCATCCCCCTCTATTAGGGCATAACTAAGGGGTAAAATTGTTTTTTTGATTTGATCTGTGGGAATCCCGGTGGCAATGCGATAATGGAGCCAAAGGTTTTCTACTGTCAGCGGAAAATCGGTTGTCACATAGCGTCTGGAGGCACTGATTAACAAGGGCAGCTTCCAAAAGTAAACATCCTTTTTAGTGAAACGCCGCATTATTTCTCCCAAAATCTGTTCATCTTTGGGGCCCGCCGGGGTGGTAAAAAGCTTTTTTAGGTCTACCCTTTTACCGTCAACATGGATGGTGCCTATGATTTTTTCTGCTTCACCCATAATTTGATTGTCTATTATAACATGGTAGGCAATTTTTATATCCAGCATTTTTGCTATTTTGTTTTGCAAAGGCTTTATGCCCCGGTGCTGATAATAATCTCTAAAATTTTGGGTTTCTCCCGGCACTAAAGCTTGAACAGGTACGAAAAGAGCCCCGGATTGCATTTGCTGTTGATGGTTAATACTGTAGACTGCAATCATCTCCAGTTTACTTGCTTCAAAACCCAAAAAGAGCACATTGAGATTGTCGGTTTTTTGAGCAAAAACAGGAGCAGAAATAAAGGCCGCCCATAGCAATCCCGCTAAAAGCAGCCCTGTGAATCTTTTTATCAACAGAATCACCTCAAGCTTAAATTGCCCGAGTGCAGATTCTAATATTCAGTTAAACATTACCTCTTGGGGCCATACTGCCTTTATTTTGCAAAACGTCCAACATGGCCAGGGCTTTACCGGTACCAATGGCTACACAGGAAATAGGCTCATCCGCAATATGTATGGGCAATTCGGTTTCATCCATCAGCTTTGTATTGAGCCCGTCTAAGAGGGCACCGCCTCCGGATAAAACGATTCCTCTATTGACTATATCGGCCGCTAATTCGGGTGGGGTTTTTTCCAGTACTTCTTTAATGGCACCGATAACCGCTTCAACAGGTTCTGCCAAGGCTAAGGAGGTCTCTTCTGCGGAGATATTGACGGTTTTGGGTAATCCCGTTACCAAATCTCTCCCCCTAATGTCCATCCGTTTTGCATCTTTTTTCTTTGTGGGATCGGCTGAGCCTACAGTGATTTTGATTTCCTCTGCGGTTCTTTCCCCAATCATTAAGTTGTATTCCCGACGGACATAGCGAACCAAGGCTTCGTCAAATTTGTCGCCCCCCACTCTGAGGGATTTGCTTAGAACAATTCCTCCCAGGGAGATGACCGCTACATCAGTGGTGCCGCCGCCAACATCCACAATCATATTGCCGCAGGCTTCGCTGATATCCATGCCTGCACCTAAGGCTGCCGCCAAAGGCTCCTCCATTAAGTAGGCCTGCCTAGCCCCTGCTACTATAGTGGCCTCCCTGACGGCTCTTTCCTCTACGCCGGTAACACCGGAGGGAATGCAAACCATTACTCTGGGTTTAAAAAACATTTTTTTGCCGCTGGCCTTTTGGATGAAATAGCGAAGCATTCTTTCGGTGGTATCATAATCCGCAATTACTCCCTCCCGCATGGGTCTTAAGGCCACAATACTGCCCGGCGTGCGTCCCAGCATACGCCGGGCCTCTTCACCTACCGCAATTATTTTGTTGCTTTCCCTATCAATAGCGACTACCGAAGGCTCGTTTACCACGATCCCTTTTCCTTTCACATAGACCAAGATACTGGCTGTGCCAAGATCGATTCCTATATCCATTCCTAAAGACAATACAATAACCCTCCCCCATCGAATCCTTTGCCACGGGTAACCAGGGGGACGATGCTTGTGGTTCAAACAGCATCTGTCTTCAATTGTTGAGCCACAAGCACCGTCCCCCTAGTTACTTCTTCCGCTGGTAATTATTATATATCTTTCGCCAAAAAAAAGAGGAATCCTGTTCTAATTTTAGGAAACCTCACTATCTTTGTATTTTTTTCTTGTGGCCTCTCCTCCGCGAAGATGTCTTTCTGCTTTGTTGGTATCAAGTATCACCCGAATTTTTTGAGAAAGCTGTTCGTTAATGACGGGAAGACGCTCGGTAATATCTTTATGTACCGTGGACTTTGAAACACCAAAGATGGTGGCGGTATGACGGACTGTGGCAGATGTTTCGATAATGTATTTGCTGATATCTAGCACCCGCTGTCGGATGTAATCTTGCATATCCGTGCCCCCTAAAGTTTGCTTTTGTTTGATTTATATGTGAAATGGGGGCCAAAAAGAACTGAAAAGTTAGTAAGTTAGTAGATTAGAAAGGCTTGGGTAAGTTTCCCTTATCCCCTATCTACTTAAGATATTCCGCCGGATCTACGGGTTCGCCCTGATATATTAATTCAAAATGCAGATGTGTACCGCCGTTGGCTTCTACAATAGAAGGGGCAGCTATTACCGCCAGCTTTTCACCGGTAATTACCTTCTGTCCCTCCTTAACTGCTACCTGCTCTACTTGGGAGTATACGCTGTACCAATCGCCCCCGTGATCT
>CAZCQT010000235.1:0-3520 GCA_964500905.1 uncultured Moorellales bacterium | reverse complement strand
GCCCTAGAAGATTTCTTGTTGTCCGCCGAAACTAGGGGGGATCTGTATCAGAGGTTAAAAAAATTGACTCAGCAAGCTTCTGTTAAGGACGATCTGTCCTTGCTGGCCTTTTCCTTTTAAACACCCCTTTCAGGCAAACAAAGGACTTGCCCTATCTGTAAATTATTGGGGTTGACATAGGGATTTAAGGCCCTTAAAGCCTCTATGGAAACACCTCTTTCCCTGGCTATTTTATAAAAGGTATCCCCGGAACTTACTTCCCAAAAAAGTCCCGAAGGACAGGGCGTTTCTTCAGGCAGGCAAAGAAGCCCGCCTACTGGCAAATTACCGGGATCTACCTCTTGGTTGAGAGAAATTAAAAGTGCTAGGGGTATCCCTACCTTGGAGGCTATACTGATTAAGGTTTCCCCCTGTTTTATAATGTAAAAACGGCCGGAGGCACAAGGCTCGTTGCCCGCAGTCAAATCTGGCATTTTTTCACCTTCTTGCACTTACAGTGCTTTTATTGTATTTTATGCCCTTTTTAAAAAATTGTACCTCAGGAAGTCCATCAAAAAAAGGGCAGCCCGGCTGCCCTTTTTAATATTAATTCTAATCCCATTTACGATAGGGTTTTTCTTCATTACCATCATAGCCATCTTCATAGCCTCGATAATAGTTCTCCCAGTAGCCTTCAATAAATCCATCCCGATAATTCTTGCTTTGATCATCCAATTTATAGTCATCAATAATTGTGCGTCTGGTTGGAGCAGAATCATTATAGGCCGAATTTCTGTTAGCATCCAGTCTGCCCTTGCGATAGCCATCATAGTAGCCATCATAAAATCCGTCTTCATAGCCCTCATCCTCAAGGTCGTAACTATAATAGCCGTCGGAATAAGACTTTTTATAAGCATCCCTATAGCCGTCCAAAAAGCCTTCAATATAATCATCGGTGTTTCCGCTTAAACGATAGGCTCGGGAAATCTCCGTGTCCGCATCAATGGTACGGGACCAAGAATTTAATCTGCCGCGGTCATAATCCCTCTCACCGGCGGCAAAGCCATCCAAATCACCCTTAGCCTGGCCGTCCTTATAGCCTTTTTCATAGTCCTTTTTCTTGTTGGTCTCACTGGCAATTTGGCTTTGAGCCTCTTGTAGAGCCTTCCAGTAGGCATTTACCTCCCCGGCCTTTAACCCGGCTTGATAAGCCTCTTGATATTTTTCATTAGAGAGCTCTTTGTTCGTAGTAATTAAAACCCGGCCATTGGCTTCATCCCACTCAACATTTGCACCAACTGCTTCACCAATCACCCTTACAGGGACATATGTTCTACCGTCAACAACAAAAGGCTCCTCTTCTGTAACCAATTGACGGCCGTCAACCACAATTTTAAAATTTTGATAATAAGCCTTGAGAGTTTTAAAGCCGTCAAAGGCTCCCACAGGTGCCATACTGCCGAACAAGAAGATCAGCACAGCAAGCAATGCCAATATCTTGGTTTTCTTAGTCATTTTTCGTATCCTCCTTAAATAACATACTACTTGCTAAATACGTTGCTAATTTATATTTCGCGGAAAATATCTTAGATCCTGCCTGTTTCCTTAATATTGAAAAGATTATTTAAAAAATGCCGAAATTACTAAAAAGATTTGACATTATCCAAAATTTGAATTATATTTTAATCAATTAGAGGGAGTAGCTAACCTTAAATTTTTAAGGAATTAAAGTCGTCAGTACGGAATTTTTTCCCGGCTTTAATGGCATAATGTCAGGCAAGACTCTACATTGGACAAACTTTTGAAGTATTATCCAATGAAGAGTTTTTTTATTTTGGAATGACTATTACCGAATCTGGGGGGCTTACAATGGGAGTATCACTAACTGTTTATTTATCAACTCTTTCCACCTTTATCTTAGTTTTAATTGCCATTCTGATGCTATTTATCTTAAGCAAGGGAGCGGATCTGTTAATTACTGAAGCTGTGGGCTTAAGCCGCCAATGGGGAGTGCCAAAGGTAATTATAGGGGCAACTATTGTTTCTCTGGGCACAACCTTGCCGGAGGTCAGCGTCTCTGTTGCGGCTGCTTTAAACGGCAATGCGGACCTGGCTTTAGGTAACGGAATTGGTTCTATTATTGTAGATACAGGCCTGATCATCGGCTTGGCCTCATTATTCGGCTTGCTCCCTGTCAGCAAAGAAATCGTCAACCGACAAGGGAAGATACAAATAGGCACAGGGCTTTTATTAACCGTTGTCAGCCTACCCTTTTTATCCCCCGGACCGGGAGGCCATATCAGCCAGGGAATGGGTTTCTTCTTTTTACTATTATTAATACTTTATATTTTTATTTCTATCTACTGGTCAAAAAAGGATAATGGTTCCGTTTCGGAAAACACACTGACTAACGGGAGGGTTTCCGCCCTCTATCGTCTTTTAAAAATGGCTTTGGGCATTACCTTTGTAATTCTCTCCTCCAAGCTTTTAATCCACTCCGTAGAAATTGCAGCAATTAGGGTTGGCATACCACAAAGTGTTATAGCTGCCACCTTGGTAGCCTTTGGCACCAGTCTGCCTGAATTGACAATGGCTATCAGCTCTGTACGGAAAGGGCATGGAGAACTTGCCCTAGGCAATATTGTGGGAGCGGATATTTTAAATGTACTTTTTGTAATCGGCGGTTCAGCCGCTGTTACCAAGACAGGGCTGTTGGTCCCCTCAAACTATTATCAATTACAATTCCCCACCCTGCTGATTATCTTATTATTGTTCAGGTCTTTCACTAAAAAGGAAACCGGCAATATTTCCAAAAAAGAAGGAACCGTACTGCTCCTTACTTATCTTATCTACTTAGTGCTAAACTACATTTAAAAGAACATGGTTACTACCGGCCACCAGGCGGCAGCAATAAGACCCATTGCTACGGAAACCGCTATAGTTAAAATTATACCGGGCACAATTAATGATTTGCTGCTAATCAAACCTGTATTATAAACAACCACATTGGGAATGGTTTCCACTACTAAAATAAAACCAAATAGGCTGGCCATACCTGTGGCCAAAGCCATTAAAAACGGATCCCCGCCGAAATGCAACGACATTTGATAGACAATTGGAACCAAAGTTATGGTAACAGTTGCTACATTTCCGATCACAAGGTGATAAAGTTGAGTAAACAATGTAAGCAACATAATGGCCACAACGGGGTAAATAAAGATTACAGACATCAGTTCTAAACCGAAAAATGATCCGGCGATAAATTGAGCCGCCCCCTGATTAGCTGCATTACCCAAGGAAAGGGTAATGGCGATCAAAATAACCGTATCCCAGGAAATCTGCATAGTCCTTTCCCAGCGACTGCAGCCTATGTCCGGCAAGCACATTAGAATAACAGCAATAATAGCCGGGACAGAGCTATGAAGGCCGTGCCAGCTTTCCGTCATCCAAAAGGCAAAGGTAAACAGCAATATTGCCAAACACCTTTTTTCTACGGCTGTAACAGGGCCCAGTTCTTTTAGCCTGTTTTTAAAAACCACCT
>CAZCQT010000234.1:0-3529 GCA_964500905.1 uncultured Moorellales bacterium | reverse complement strand
AGATTTCCTCCAGATTAATTCCCGTGTGCAAATTATATTGATCTTTTCTGGTAGCTAATGCCATCACAACCTCTTCCAAAGAAACATTGCCCGCTCTTTCGCCAATACCATTAATAGATCCCTCTACCTGTCTGGCCCCATTTTTTAACGCCGCCAAGGTATTGGCAACAGCCAAACCTAAATCATTATGACAATGTACGCTAATAATGCCTTTATCTACATTGGGCACCCTATTGGTAATATTGGCAATAAAACTGCCAAATTCATCGGGAGTGGCAAAGCCAACTGTATCCGGAATATTAACCACCTTTGCTCCGGCTTCAATGGCAGTCTCCACTACCTTGCAAATAAAATCCCGATCCGTTCTGGAAGCATCCTCCGGTGAGTATTCCACATTATCTGTATATTTGCGGGCATAAGTAACTGCCCTTTTAATTGCTTCCAGAACCTCTTCTTTGGACATCCTTAATTTGTGTTTTAAATGAATATCAGAGGTAGCGATAAAGGTGTGAATACGGGGATTCTTTGCCCCCTTTAAAGCTTCCCAGGCACGATCAATATCTTTTTCGGCTGCCCTGGCCAAAGCACAAATTTCCGGTCCCTGAATGGACCCCGCTATGGCTTTCACAGCTTCGAAATCCCCTTGGGATGTAATTGGAAATCCCGCTTCAATTACATCCACCCCAAGGCGTGCCAATTGCCCAGCAATCTCTAATTTTTCTTGAATATTCAAGCTGACTCCCGGGGATTGTTCTCCATCCCGTAGGGTGGTATCAAAAATATAAACTCTGTTAGCCATAACCACTATCCTTCCTCAGAGTAATGGATCATCTCATCCAAACCCTTTTCATTTGGAACTATAGGATAAACATACTCTTTGTCACTTATAACGCATTCAATCAGGGTAAGCTTCCCATTGTCCAAGGCTTCTTTTAATACAGCTTCCACTTCTTCCGGTTTTGTAATGCGATAACTGCAAGCATCTTTATAAGAGCCTATTAAATGCACAAAATCAGGATTTCCTGTAAACTCAACACCTGCATAACGCTCCTCCACAAAGAAATGCTGCAATTGTTTAACCATACCTAAGTAACTGTTATTAAACAGCAAAATTTTAATGGGCAAATTGTTTTCTGTAGCAGTCCCCAATTCCGCCATATGCATTTGAAAGCTGCCATCGCCCGTCACTGCAATTACTGTGGCATCAGGTGCAGCCAGTTGGGCCCCCACCGATGCAGGAAAGCCATAACCCATAGTGCCTAAGCCGCCGGAGGTGAGGAAAGTTCTCGGTTTCAAAAACTTATTGTACTGAGCAGCCCACATTTGATGCTGTCCCACGTCGGCAGTAATAATACTATTTCTGTTTTCTAATAGCTCCGCCAGTTTTTCTAATACATATTGAGGCTTTAATGAAGATCTGTAATCCCCATAAGTCAAAGGACACCCCTTTTTAATCTGATGCACTTCCTCTATCCATTCCGGGTTTTCCCTATTTGGCACTAATTCCAACAAGTCTTCCAGCACTAAACGGACATCCCCTACAATGGGCAAATCTACAAGCACATTTTTGCTTATTTCAGCAGGGTCCACATCCACATGTACCACCTTAGCCTTAGGAGCAAAACGTTCTACGGATAAGGTTACCCGATCATCGAATCTAACCCCCAAACCGATTAGCAAATCGGATTCCTGTACAGTAAGGTTGGCACATGGTAAACCATGCATTCCCAACATGCCAATAGAAAGAGGGTGGTTTTCAGGAAACACTCCTAAACCCTGTAGGGTGGTGGTTACAGGTATATCTGTCTTTTCCGCCAAAGCCAGCAATTCTTTATGAGCATTGGCATGAACCACTCCTCCGCCCGCATAAATCAAAGGTTTTTTGGCTTCTTTAATCAACTCCGCCAAATTACGTATTTGGGAGGAATGCCCCCTAGTGGTAGGCTTGTAACCCCTTAATTCTATCTGCTCCGATATCTGATACTTTTTAATAATTGCTCCTGAAACATCCTTAGGTATATCAATTAAAACCGGCCCAGGGCGTCCGGATCTGGCTATGTGAAAAGCCTCCTGTACAACGCGGGGCAAATCATTCACATTTTTAACCAAATAGTTATGCTTAACAATGGGCATGGTGATGCCGAAAATATCCACCTCTTGAAAGGCATCCGTTCCCACCATAGAAGTAGCAACCTGACCTGTAATAGCTACCAAGGGTATGGAATCCATATAGGCTGTGGCAATTCCTGTTACCAAGTTAGTGGCCCCCGGCCCCGAGGTAGCCAAGCAAACACCGACAGAGCCCGTTACCCTAGCATAGCCGCTGGCAGCATGTACGGCAGCCTGTTCCTGTCTGACCAATACATGTCTGATTGAGGATTTTTTTAAAGCATCATAAATAGAAAGAACAGCACCGCCCGGGTAACCGAAAATCACTTCAACCCCTTCTGCCTCCAAACCTTTTACTAAAGCCTCTGCTCCGAGCATACTCAATTAAAACCCTCCCTTTGGCTAATTGCCATTAATTTTTTGTTTTTGCCCTCTGGATAAAGCAATTTTACCTGTACGCACTAGTTCCCTAAGTCCAAAGGGCCTTAAAGCACTTTCAATAGCATTAATTTTACTTCCGTCACCAGTGCATTCAATAATCAGCGAATTACGGCCTATATCTACAATTCTGGCTCTAAAAATATCTACAATCTGCATAATTTCCGTTCTGCTTGCCGGATCGGCGTTTACCTTCAGTAAAATTAATTCCCGATCAACATGTTCCTCCTGAGTCATATCAGTCAGCTTAATCACATCGACCAACTTATGCAATTGCTTAGTAACTTGCTCTAAAATTCTTTCATCCCCATCAACCACGATAGTCATCCGAGAAACTTCGGAATCCTCTGTCCTGCTAACAGCCAGACTGTCAATATTATATCCTCGTCTGGCGAACAGACCAGCAATTCTGGTCAAAACACCTGGCTTATTCTCCACTAAAACTGATAAAGTATGTTTCATTGACCTACCTCCCTACCATATTGTGGATAGCTCCCCCTGCAGGAACCATAGGAAAAACATTTTCGCCCCGATCAATAATAAAATCAATCAAACAAGTTTTCTTGGAATTAATGGCCTCTTCCAGTGCGGGCCGCACATCTTCCGGCCTTTCCACCCTTAGCCCCATTGCCCCATAAGCCTCTGCCAATTTGACAAAATCAGGCGTGTGGGTCATATCAGTATGGGAATAGCGGCGATCAAAAAACATTTCCTGCCACTGCCTGACCATTCCTAAATAATTATTATTTAAAATCGCAATATTAATCGGTAAGCCATATTGCACTGCAGTAGCCAGTTCCTGAGAATTCATTTGTATACTCCCATCCCCGGCGATATCAAAAACAACTGCATCGGGGTATGCCACCTGTACGCCAATAGCGGCAGGAAAGCCATAACCCATTGTACCCAAGCCGCCGGATGTCATAAAATGCCGGGGCTTTAAAGTCTCAATATATTGAGCAGCCCACATTTGGTTTTGCCC
>CAZCQT010000233.1:0-3566 GCA_964500905.1 uncultured Moorellales bacterium | reverse complement strand
TTTCAATGTATGCATTGCGGTGAGGCAGCTTGTGTTAAAGCATGTCCCCAGGGTGCATTGTATTACAATGATAATGGTGCTGTTTCGTTTAATGTTGATAAGTGTGTAGGCTGCGGTTACTGCGTAGTTAATTGTCCTTTTGGAGTTCCTCATATAGATGAAGAAACTCATAAAAGTACCAAATGTGATTTCTGCACCGACAGGATTGCAATGGGTTTAGAGCCCGCATGTGCAAAAACCTGCCCAACCGGTGCAATTCAATTTGGCGATCGAGACAAGATGGTGGCTTTGGCAGAATCAAGGATAAATGAACTTAGAAGGGTTAACCCTTTAGCCCAAACTTATGGAATAAATGAGCGGGGTATAGGCGGAACGCACATGCTTTATGTGCTGGAGGCCCCGCCGGAAGTTTATGGATTACCAAAGGATCCCGCTGTCCCCTATACCTTGACTCTTTGGAAGGATTTTATTCATCCATTGGGTAAATTGGCCTTGGGGGGAGTAGTTGTAGCGGCAGCTATTAGTCTTATAACCCATAAAATTAATGCGGAAACCTCTGACCTGGACATACCTGAAAAGATTTCTGTTGGTGATAAAGTTGCATCCATCAAAAGAGAGGAGGAAACGCTATGATTACCAAGGGAATTAAATTAGAGGAGGGTAAAATATTTCGCTTTTCCCTTACATCAAGGTATGCCCATTGGATTCATGCTATTGCCTACACCTTTTTATTTTTTACAGGGATGCTTCTTTTCTTTGACTTGTTTGACTTTTTGGCTCCGGTTTTCGGTGGTTTCACTGGGGCACAGTTAATTCATAGAATTTTTGCTGTCGTTTTGGTTTTACCGGGGATCATTTTTATTGTTTTTGATCTAAAGAACTTTATGGGTTGGATGAGAGAATGCGTTACCTGGACAAAAGATGATAGGGCTGCCATCCCGATCTTTTTGAAGGAATTATTCGGTGCCAAAGTTAGAATGCCTCCCCAGAGCTACATTAATGCGGGACAGAAAGTTAACTCTATTTTAACGGTTTTTGCTACAGGCATTATTGGTGCCTCGGGGTTAATTATATGGTTTGCAGGTTTCTTTGGCTATGGCCTGGCACGATGGGCTTACGCGGTTCACAGTGGAATGACTGGATTTATGGTGGCAGTGGTTATTATGCATATTTACCTTGGTGCACTCAATCCTAAGTCCAAGGCTGCTTTTCCTGCCATCTTTACAGGTTATGTTGATGCCGAATACGTTAAAAGGCATCACAGTAAATGGTACGATGAGGTTACCGCTTTAAAAAGGGACTAATGAATTACGTAGAGATTCATAAAAAGTAAACTAATTAATCTGAAAAGCCGCAAACCCATAAAACCAAAAGGGCAGCGGCTTTTAATATTTTCATTACCATTTCTTTGTAATTAGCCAAGGCCGTAAAATAAACGGAATTGCGGTGTAAAAAAGATAGGGATATATCCCTATCTTAGATTAACTATTTTCAACCCCAGGCCTCTTAGGTATTCTATTATTTCAGGCAATGCCTTGACTGTTGCTTCCTGTTCGTGTAATAGTATGACAGAACCGTTTACTTGAGTGTTTTTAATGTGGTTTAGTATTTTTTCTGCATTTTTGTTTTTCCAGTCCTCCGGATCATTATTCCAAAGTAGGATTTTGTAGTCCATCTCTTTCGCGAGCTTCACAGTTGATTCATTATAGGCTCCATACGGGGGCCTAAATAGGTGGTGCTTTGCTCCGGTTTGTTCCTCCAGCAATGCCATGGATCTTTCTAGTTCATCATTTATGGCTGTTTCGGATATTTTTGAAAAGTTTAGATGGTTCATGGAGTGACTTCCTATAGAAAAACCTTTTGAGTGTATATAAGCTATATTCTCAGGGTATTTTTCCATATGCAAACCTATATAGAAAAAGGTTCCGCCTACTTCATTATCCTCTAAGATATCCGCTATTTCTCTGGAATACTTGCTAGGTCCGTCATCAAAGGTAAGTGCTACCGTTCCTTTCGGAAGGGAGGCATTAACCGTATTTTCCAGTTCAATGCATGTGACCTTTTCTATTTTTTTCTCTTCAATGTTATTGGCATCAAAAACCTTTAAGCTTGGTTCATTTACCCCGGGGGAATTAAACCCTATTTGGACCATTTCCGTCGAGGCGACTTCTATTCTATTAGGTTGTTCGTTGTCTAAATGGCTAAAGGATGTTAAAAAAATAAGCATCACAAAAGCCATTGGGATAGAGGCCAGTCTATATTTAGGTTTGATTTTTCTTGCTATCTTTTCCAGTTGAACTTTTTGTATTTGTTCTATTTCCAGTGGTTTTTCAAAGATAAAGGTTTTTTTGTCCAAGTTTTTTAAATTTCTGACGCTTTTCATTATTTTTAAATTTTCTATGTATTCCTTGGAACAGGCAAAATAGATTTCCTCACTATTTTCTCTGAATGTTCTTGCCAACAACCCTACACTTTGCCCCTCATTTAAATCAAAGGGTATCAGAAAGGAAATTCTGTACCTGAAATCTCCTTTAGTCTCCAAGATGGATTTTAGGTTATCCGCCGTATACTCATCTATTTTCCACAATAAGTTCAGATCTTTTACATAGGAGAGCCTAATATCCAGAAAATATTCGCTTTCCAAATATTTAATTTCTCGCAACTCCATTAATTTTTTAATGTAGTCTGACATAATTTACTCTCCTGTCTTCAATTTTTCGTTTCTATTCCTTGTCAACACTCGCTGCTGGCTGAATAGAAAAAGACATTTGCTTGGTAAAATCGTTTATAGTCTTTAGCAACTCATTTTTCTCAGCAAACGCTTTTTTGTAATTATCAATATACTGCTGGTTATCTATTTCCAGAACTCGTATCTTTTCTTCCAATTCGCCGAGTTTTAAAAGATTTTTATATTGTGCTTCTTTAGTTTCCTCGCTTAACTTGTTGTATTTAGAAATTTCAGCATCTAGCTTGTTTAACAATGCCGAGCTCTCTAAATGGGATTTTGCCTGAAATTCCTTGTAGTCTTCCAAAAGCTGGTCATAGCCCATTTGCTTACTTGTTAAGCTATTTTCCAGCTCCTTTATTTCCGTTGACTTTTTTTGAAGATTTTTACCCATGTTAACCATGTCCTGCTGAATACGATGAATGGTATCATTGGCAACCCTAAGCTGATCCTCTAAGCCCTTACTTTTGTATAGCAGAAGTTGCCTTTCCTTAAGTATATTTTCCAATGGTACTATTAGGTCTAGCACAATTTTGTCTTGCCCTTCTTTAGAGAAAAAGTTTACTTGTTGCTTAGATTCACTTACCAGTGGCTTATTAACCTCTGTTGCTGGATTTTCAATACTCACATCCTTTGTGGCCGCCGTTTCATCTACATAGGAATCCTGACCAAAGATACCGGGCCTCAACCAACTTATACCTTTTTTCTTGTCACTTTCCTTCAACACATTACCACACTCCTGATTAATTTTAGATAGAATTTGCTTTCCAGCGATATTCAAAAACTATGTGTTTGATTGTAAATTGTTACCACTGAAATCATTCTAATCTTAAAATTAAAA
>CAZCQT010000232.1:0-3584 GCA_964500905.1 uncultured Moorellales bacterium | reverse complement strand
ACCGTGGCGACAGAAAGACTTTTCGTGGAAGCTGCGCAATACCATATTCTCTGAAAGATCCATGGTTTCCACCAACCCCTGCGCCCTTCGGTCCTGGGGGATATGAGCCAACCCTTTTTCATAAAGCAAGGCAGGGCTTTTTCCTGTAACCTCTTCCTCGTCCAGATATACATGACCGGAATGAACAGGAGTGATACCGGCTATCCCTTCGATCAACTCTGACTGGCCATTACCATCGACCCCCGCTATCCCCAGAATCTCACCACTGTTTACCTCCATCGATACTTCCTTAACTGCCAACCTGTTCCAAGCGTTAAGAACACTCAATTGGCACACCCGCAGGAAAGGTTTTTCACCAAGGTTGTTTCTTTTAGAGATCTGAAATAAAACATCTCTGCCAACCATGAGCCTTGCAAGCATTTTTTCAGTAGCTTTTTGTGTAAAAATATTATCTATTACCTTACCCATTCTAATTACGGTAACCCGATCACTGATATCCATAACCTCTTTCAATTTGTGACTGATAAAAATAACTGCCTTTTTTTCGCTGGTAAATTCCTTAAGAATCTTAAATAATTCCACAGTCTCATAAGGTGTTAAAACTGCGGTAGGTTCATCCATCACTAAGATCGAGGCCCCCCTATATAAGGCCTTAAGTATCTCAACCCTTTGCTGTTGGCCAACGGAAAGTTGCCAAATATACGCATCAGGATCAATTTTTAAGTTATAGTGCTCGCTCAACCTAATTATTTTCCCCCTTGCTGCTTTTAAATCCAGCTTTGGCCCTTTATGAGGCTCCGCCCCAAGAATAATATTCTCAGTCACAGTCAATACAGGGATCAGCATAAAATGTTGATGAATCATCCCAATTCCCAAATCGATGGCCTTTAAAGGTGTCGTGATCTCTTCTTCTATACCTTTAATATAAATTTTCCCTCGATCAGGCTTGTAAAGTCCATAAAGGATATTCATCAACGTCGTCTTACCTGCCCCATTTTCCCCAAGCAAAGCCAATATTTCACCCTCGTGCACATGGAGGTCAATATTATCATTTGCTAATATCCCAGGAAATTCTTTGGTTATTCCCTTCATCCTCAGTATTTCATCCATAGGCTAACCCCCTATTCCTTCAACCCTATTTAAATCTTCTGCAAACAAACTCAGCCTTACCTCGATCCATTACTCTCTATCACCAGGTATTTACACCTCTCCCGGCAGTATTGTCTTCCTTTAATCTCAAAAGAATGAGCATAAACGTAAATAACCGAATAATCGGTTACATCTGATTAGAAAATCAGGCTTCAGAGCATATAACAACACCCCCATCATTGCATTTTTGCGCCTCGAAACCTTAAAAAGAATTTAAGATAAACTAGTATTACGTAATACTTGCAAATCCATATATACATGGTTAGTATGTAGATACATGTTGACTGTATTCAATATCAATCAGATAATTCCTGCCTGGGAGGCATTTAAATTTAATAGAGACTTGTTAGGTCATACCATGAAACATTTTTCTTGTTAAAAGGATTTTTACTTGAAAATATCCAATAGTAATACATATACTGTGCTACCAAATGTGAGGAGAATATGATGATTAAAGCAAATTTCAAACAGGATTTATTATCCCAACAGGTGAGGAGCTACATTTCAAAGGAGATAGCGGCGGGAAAATTTCGTGACGGCCGCCTTCCGCCTGAGGAATCATTGGCTTTGGAGTTAGGGGTCAGCAGGCTGACCTTACGGCACGCTTTGGCTTCATTGGAAAAGGATGGCATAATCACCCGGCGCCGCGGCATAGGTACCCTTATCAACCCCAAAGTCGTCAATTTAAAGGCGCGCCTGGACTATGAGGTTGAATGCTCGGAGATGCTTAGCAATTATGGCTATGAGGTTGAGGTACAGGTACTTCATGTCAGTTATAAAAATGCAGGCAGTATCGTAGCTGATGAATTGGGAATCCCCGCTAAAGAAAACGTCGTTGAGATTCAAAAATTATGGTTTGCAGACAAAGAGCCTGTAATCCTGGCTACGGATACAATCCCGATAGGCCTATTTGAAAAAGATCTGCCCCCAATTGTTGAGCCGGTTCCTATTTTTAATATTTTGAATGAGTATTGCAATGAAAACGTCTATTATAATATCACAGAGGTATGGGCTGACAGTGCGGTAAATAACGAGCAAAACATCTGCCACACGATGCAAATAGACCAAAACACGCCGGTTTTCATCATTAAAGACGTGGGGTATAATAAAAATAACATTCCAATACTTTACTCTTATGAGGTTTATCGGGGAGATATAATGCACTTTTCTCTAGTGCGGACACGCGTTTAAAAAAATAGCGAACTTTATAATTTACCGCCCAGACACATATAAAAATATCTTTTATCGGACTGATAAAAGATATTTTTAATTATTCTTTGGTTATCATACCGCAAACCATTAATCTTTCCCCTCGGGTCGCGGTATACCAAATTCCCTATGTCCTAATACCTCTGAGATGGTGGGTTGACCATTGGTTACCTTGATGAGCAAATCATACAATCTTTTTCCCGCGCCGCAAATATTCTCCTGACCGCTAACAACAGACCCTCCATCGAAATCAATATTTTCCCTAAACGTTATGGCGGTCTCAGGATTACCCGTAACCTTAATGACCGGCACCAAGGCACCGCCTATGGGACTTCCCACACCAGTAGTAAATATCACAATTTGACAGCCCCCGGCGCTCAAACCGGCTATGGTAAATATATCAGGTCCAATGCCTGAGTCCCTCATGATCCAAACGCCGGGGCCAGGAAGGTATTCACCCCAGTTAACCACACCATAAATTGTTCCCCGCCCAATTTTTTCAATGTTTCCAATACCCTTTTCCACCATTGTTGTAATGCCGCCTGCTTTATTGCCTGGGGTGGGATTGATCTGATGAATCGGACAGCCATAGCGCAAATATGCCTGTTTTGCATGATAGGCGGATATCTCATAAATATCCGCAGCCACTTGTTCATCCTTTGCCCTTGCTGCCAAAATATGTTCTGTCCCTGGGATACCGCTGGTCTCTGTCATGGCCACAGTCCCGCCCTGTTCAACCAACAAATCTGCCATAACTCCCACTACAGGATTGGACGCAATTGCGGTAGTCCAATCGGAAGCCCCGCAGGCTACCCCGGCAGCCAATTCCGAAAAGGGAAAAGCCTCTCGCCCATTTTTTTGTAATTTTATTTTTAACGAGGACGCTAAACGTGTACCCTCAGCAATGGCTCGGCCGCTCCCGCCTGCTTGCTGAACTACTAAGATTTCTGTTGGCTTGCCAACCACGGAGTAGCCCAATTGACGAGCATCAATTTGTTCGCAACCCAATCCAATTATCAGTACGGCGCCAACGTTGGGATGATTGGCGGCCGCCAAAAGGGTACGTGTAGTTTGCTCCAATGATTGGGGAAACTCCAAACAACCGTAGTCATGTGTCAAAGGCACCCCGGAGGTGGCTTGAGCCACTTCCTGAACGACGTGATTCACGCATGAAACTGTCCCAATAATGAGCAAAAGATTGCGTATTCCCGGTCTTCCCTTTTCCC
>CAZCQT010000231.1:0-3600 GCA_964500905.1 uncultured Moorellales bacterium | reverse complement strand
CTCTTAAAAGGGCCTTCCATAAATCCCCTTCCATTCAATCACTCCTACCCTTCCCTTAACTCTATTTCGTTTCTTCCGTTAAAAGCTCATTAATCCGTGTACCGAAATTATCATTGATCACTACTATCTCACCTTTGGCAAAAGGTACGCCATTAAGGTTGATGTCTACCGGCTCCCCTGCTAAACAATCCAAGGCCACTACCGCACCCGTATCCAAGTCCAAAACCTGACGGACGGTCATTTGCGTAGAGCCTAATTCCACACCTATGGTCAACTCAATTTCCCCTAAATGATCAATTCCTTTTGTGCTTTTTGATAGATCTTCTACCGGTTTTAATGTTTGGAATTTAACGGGAGCCACAATTACCTTATCTTGCTTATGCAAAGCATCAAACATTGCTTCAATTTCCGATTGATTCATCATAATTTTATCGCCCCCTTATTGAACCATGAATTGATCAAAATAAATGCCGTTAACTATACCCTTTTCCAGCACATTATTTAATGCTCCAATTAATTCCGCCTTTAAGGCATCTCTGTCCTCCAAATCCGCTACAGTTTTTCCAGCCAGCGTGCCTATAATTACATCGCGAATTCGGTGACTATTTTCTTCTACCTCTTTTGGTAGCTTTTTTTCATTGGTCTCCAGGGTAATTTCCAGCCTCACATATCTTTTATAATTATTATCTTTCAAATTAACAGTAAAAAAGGAAAGGGGAATCTTATATGTAGGCAGTTCCTTTTCTTGCACCTCTCCAAACTGGTTTTTGCTTAAATAAAACCAGATACCAGTTGCTGTTCCACCAATAATAATAATTAAAACCAAGGATAAAACAATCCAAAAACGTGCACCCAGTTTTCTTTGAGGAATTTCTTCATTACTCAATGGGTAAAACCTCCTTTCGAAATGAGTCTTTAGCCCTAATAACCATCACTACCCGGCGATTGAGCTGCATATTAGCTTCAGAGTCATTTGGTGCAATGGGCTTATATTCTCCATAGCCAACTGCGGCAAACCGATAGGGATCCAGATGATGGTTATCTATAAAATAACGAATAACACTTGATGCTCTAGCCCCTGAAAGCTCCCAGTTACTTGGAAAGGCAATGCTTGAGATCTTACGGCTGTCCGTGTGGCCTTCCACATGAATCTGAAAAGGTAATCTTTGAAACAAAGCTGCTAGGGGATCCAAAATCTCTCTTGCCTGCGGCCTTAAATCAGCCTTGGCCGCATCAAATAAAACACGATCTTGGATATCCAATGCTACTCCCGCCTCCTCATATCTCAACGAGACTCTATCCTCCAGGCCGGCATCCGCCAAGGTTTCTTCCACCATTTCAAAAACTTCCATCAAGCTATAATCTGGAGCAGGCGGCATATCATGCTCAGGAGTATTAGGTTCTGGCAGAACTTCTTCTAGAGGCATCTCCCCCCAATCCAAAACACCTGCACCTTGAAAATACGCTAAAAAGGATTGAAATTTCACGACATCAATAGCAGACATGGAGAACAAAAGCACGAAAAATACTAAAATCAAGGTCATTAAATCGGAAAAAGTGGTCATCCACAAGGGGGAACTCGGCTCTTCCGATTTGGGCCTTCTATTCCTAGCCATCGAAACTCACCTCTTGGGCCGGAGCTTCAACCCTCAATTCTGCGGGCAAGAAGGCTTTGAGTTTTTCCTCCAAAATGCGGGGGTTCATACCTGATTGAATGCCTATCACACCTTCTAAAATGATAGATTTTAACAAAACCTCCTCTTGACTCCTGATTTCCAGCTTGGTGGCTAAAGGTAAAAGAACCAGGTTAGCCATTATAGCTCCATAAAACGTGGTAATCAAAGCCACTGCCATACCCGGGCCAAGCTTACTGGGATCATCTAGGTTAGCCAACATACCTATTAAACCTATTAAGGTACCAATCATACCAAAAGCCGGGGCCAAGGCACCCCAGGTTTTATAAACTCCCGCACCTGTTTCATGGCGATAGCTCATATTATCTATATCTGTTTCAAGAATATCCCTAATTAACTCAGGATCTAAAGCATCTACCATCATCTGAATACCTTTTTGAAAAAAGGAATCCTGCATCCTGCCCATATCATCCTCTAAAGCTAACAGCCCTTCCCTGCGTGCTTTTTTTGCTAAATCTCCAAACATCTCAATTAACTCATAGGGATTAGCATCTGTTTCGGCAAAAGCCTGCTTAGTAATTTTGATGACATTTTTTATTTTTGGAGTATCATAGCTGATCATCAGGGCTGCCAAGGAACCGCCCACAGTAATTAAAATAGAAGGAAAATTCCAAAATAACTCCAGTTCCCCCCCCAGCCAGATAGAAAGCACGATTAAAAAGGTACCGATAACCAGTCCCATAATTGTCATCATGTCATATTTACGCAAAAAACTTCACCCCTACTCTTCTTCTATCACCGGGTAATTACAACTTCGGCGGTATTTTACTACCATATCAATAACTTCATCCATTGTTTCTTTTACCATAAACTTTTTACCGCCCACCAGAGTAATTACTGTTTCAGGCACATGTTCTAACCTTTCTATCAGCTCCGCATTAACAGCAATAATTCTTTTATCTAAGGTAGTTACTTTAATCATTCTAAAGCCTCCTTTAGTCCGGGGTATCCAGTCGGTGGATTCTATACTTTAAATATTCAAACCCATACTTTTTTAATTAATCCCGAAAGGGGGTATACCCCCTTTCGGAATATCACTTAGCTACCTTTTTAAATTGGTAAGCTCTGCCAGCATTTCATCTGAAACGGTAATTGTTCTGGCATTGGCCTGAAAACCTCTCTGGGTAACAATCATCTCAGTAAATTCCTGAGCCAGCTCCACATTAGACATTTCCAAGGCTCCGGGTATAATGCTGCCACGTCCATCTTCTGTCGGCCTACCCCCTCTAATCTCATCCGGTCCCCCCAATCCTCCACCGGCCTCAATACCAGCGGCATAGGAATACTTATAAAGATTTTCCCCTGCTTTATCTAAACCCGCCGGATTGGGAAATTTAGCAACGGCAATGGGAATAGGGTCACCGCCGGCCGGGTAAATAAAGGGTTCGCCTTCGGCATCCACATAATGCACATAGCCTAGAGTATCTATATCAAAGCTTCTTGCATTACCGGGAATAGAAATAGCATTGCCCTCTGAATCCATCACATACATACCGTTAGACGGATTAACCAAGTAGTTGTCCCCTTCTTCATGGGGCAAAAATCTAAAAGCACCCGCCCTAGTGTAATACTCTTGTCCAACACCGGCACCATTATCTATGCCTTCTCTTAAAACGAAAAAACCATCCCCTTGTATCATGATATCATCAAGCTTTCCTGTAGGCTGAGATTGACCTTGGGTATGAATCACATCAATGGTCCCCAATGAAATACCCAGCCCCACTTGCTGAGGGTTAGTGCCCCCGCGAATATCGCTGCCCATGGCACCGCCTCGAATAGTTTGATAAAAAATATCTTGAAAGGTAGCCCTTGCCCTTTTAAAGCCGGGGGTATTCACATTAGCAATATTATCTCCGATTACATCCATTCTGGTCTGGTGTGTCCTCAAGCCGGCAACAGCGGCATA
>CAZCQT010000230.1:0-3603 GCA_964500905.1 uncultured Moorellales bacterium | reverse complement strand
AACGGCGGAGAGAGCCAAAGACTGTGCTCCCTTGATGCAAGAGCCAAACAATATTTTGGCGAGAATGTATGCCTTAACAGGAATTCGTTATTTAGAGGAAGGAAACAAAACAGAGGCTGTAGAAGTCTTTAACAAGGTAATAGACACGCCCAAGGGTTTTGAGGATTATTTTGAGAGTTTGCCCGAGGAAACTCAAAAGCTATGGTCGGCCAAAGACAGATTAAAGGTTGATCAGGAGCTAGCCTTAAGCCTGGGCATTGCGGGATACTTTTTTGAACTTTATGAACAAGCCACAGGCCATTTGGAGCTGGCCTTGAAAAATGAAGATAACAAAGCCGAGGCCTTAATTTGGTTGGCAGTAGTCAAAGAAAAAGAGGGCAAAACAGGGGAATCCTGGGACCTGTTAGCGGAAGCCCAAGCAATCGATGAGCAAATAGCCCAAAACTACGATGTTATCCTCTACCTGCCGGATTTGATTTAACCACTGTTTATATACAAGGAGGAATCGCAATGGAAGAAGAAATTTCCCTACGAGAACTAATAGAAACGCTACTTAAAGGCAAATGGCTAATCATAGCCTTTACCATCATTGCCCTGTTAGTCAGCGGGGTATTTAGCTTCTTTATTTTAGAACCCATCTACGAAGCACGGGCAACCCTAATGGTAAACCAACCGACAAATGAGAGTTCTCTAACTGCATATCTAAGATCCGTCTCCGGCGGCGACTTTATGTCCTTAGAAACCTATACCAATCAGGTTAAAAATCCTGTTCTTTTGGATCGGGTTCGTGATAGATTGGAATTAGATCCTGAGAAGTATTCCATCAAAAAGCTATCGGGTTTAGTTAACGTTAGTGCCCTTGATAAAACCAACTTAATAGAGCTGAAGGTTACCAGTACTAATCCCCAGCTTGCGGCAGATGTAGTGAATGCCTTAGCTGAGGAATTTGTGCAATTTATCAACGAGCAGGATAAAAAACAAATTATGAAAACCATTGGTATCCTAGAAGACCAAATGGTTGCCGAGCAGCAAAAAATGGAGGAAGCCTTGGACGAATACACAGCTTTTTTAAGCCAATCCCAAGGGGTAGCCCACCTGGATAAAGAGTACAAAGCTAAATTGGATCTTTTGACCAGCATGCAGATCTCTTTATCAGATACACAAATCTCTTTAGAAACTACTTTGGCCGGTTTAGCCCAGGGAGAAAAAATTCTTGCGGAGCTATCACCTGTAATCGGCACAGAAAAAACCCTGTTGGAAGATGATATAATGAGAGAGTATCTCAAGGCAGAGCTTAGTGGAGATCTGAGCAAGCTGGCGGGCATTAAACTGGAAAGCCAGGATTTGAATGAAGCCTATATTTCCTTGTTATCTCAAGTTAATTCAGCAAAAGTAAGTGCTGTTGAGTTGGAGAAAAAACTTGTCAGCTTGGAGGAAGCTATCGCCAAAACTGCTACAGAAGTTGACAGTCTGCAAATAGAATTAGCCGAGAAAAAAGCAGTAGAGGAAAGGCTGGAAACCAGTTTAGCAAGAGCCAAAAGCAATTTTGAAAGATTTAACGTCAAATATGAGGAGGCTGTAATTGCCGGTAGCATGGATACCACCGACACCCAAATCAAAATGGTGGCCCCGGCCTGGGTACCCGTAACCCCGGTAGGCCCCCAAAAAATGCTAAACTTGGCCATAGCAGGAGTACTGGGCCTAATGCTCGGTGTATTCACCGCCTTCTTTAGGGATTACTGGCGTAAAACTGGGTCGCCTACAATCTCTGCTTAAATCATAACTTGATAGGGATGGGATCAGTTTAATGGATGGAAGTTATTTAGTGCAGATGTTAAAATATCTAGGCACATAAGTAATTGGGCACAAAATTTAAATATAATTTTTAAAGGAGGCGGTAATCATATCGCCTCTTTTTTGCAAACCTTATTTCTAAAAAATTGTAGCAGGATTCTAGCTTAATTTGTTGAAAACATGGTAATAGGAGATTGCTAATAAAGATTTGCCCGTTTTTAAGGTTGAAGTAATCAAAAAAACAAATTGACAGCAATAGTTAGGAGAAAGCAATGAAAGAGAGAATATTCCTCTCATCGCCCCATATGAGCGATGAAGGTTACGAAATGAAATACATAAAAGAAGCCTTTGACACCAATTGGATAGCACCTCTTGGTCCAAATGTAGACAAATTTGAAAAAGAATTTGCTGAAAAGGTTGAGGCAAAACACGCTGCTGCCTTGTCATCTGGCACAGCCGCCATACATATGGCACTTAAGGCAGCCGGGGTGGGAAAAGGAGATATAGTCTTTTGCCAAAGCCTAACCTTTGCAGCTACAGCTAATCCAATTATTTATCAAAATGCTATACCTGTTTTTATAGATAGTGATTCCAAAACGTGGAATATGTGCCCTAAGGCTTTAGAAGAAGCATTCGAAAAATATCCGGAAGCCAAGGCGGTAATAGTGGTTCATCTATATGGTCTTGCGGCAGATATGGACAAGATTATGGAAATCTGCAATAGATATAATGCTGTGGTTATAGAGGATGCCGCTGAATCACTAGGTACTTATTATAAAGGAAGACACACTGGTACAATCGGTGATTATGGTATATATAGCTTTAATGGCAACAAAATTATTACCACCTCTGGGGGTGGAATGTTGGTTTCTAATAATGAAGAGAGAATAGCAAAAGTAAGGTTTTGGGCTACCCAAGCCAGAGACTTGGCAAGGCATTACCAGCATAGTGAATTAGGCTTTAACTACCGTATGAGCAATATTGCCGCCGGGATTGGCCGTGGGCAGCTAAAAGTATTAGATGATAGAGTTGCCAAGAAAAAATATGTCTATGAATTTTATAAAAGAGAACTAAGCGGCATTGATGGTATTGAATTTATGCCCATTAATGAATGGAACAAACCAAATTATTGGCTAACCTGCATTACACTTTCTGGTGCTTGTAATTCTGAACCAGCTTTTTGTCATTCTGAGTGTAGCGAAGAATCTAATGTTTCGCCCCTAGATATTATAGAAGCTTTAGAAAAAGAAAACATCGATTCTAGGCCTATTTGGAAACCCATGCACTTGCAGCCCTTCTTTGCAGAGTATGACTATATCGGTGGGAATGTGAGTGAGAGTTTGTTTCATGAGGGTATTTGCCTGCCATCCGATACAAAAATGACTGATGAGGATTTAAAAAGAGTATGCAAGGTATTAGAGAGTCTGTGGTGATAATATGCAAATTGAGCAAAATAACCTAGGTCTAAACAATATAACAAAAACTCAATTGCCTAAAAAAAAGGGTATCTATAGAAGATATATAAAAAGACCTATGGATTTTGTATTATCTTTAATAGCTCTTACAGTGTTGTCACCCATATTGCTTGTTATAGCAATACTAGTAAAAATAAAATTGGGCAGCCCAGTCATATTTAAACAACAAAGACCGGGGCTAAATGAAAAGATTTTTACCATGTATAAATTCAGGACAATGACAGATGAAAAGGATGCCAGTGGGGAGTTGTTACTAGATTCCGTTAGGCTTACCAAGTTTGGCAAACTTTTGAGAAGCACAAGCCTAGATGAGCTGCCCGAGCTCTTTAATATA
>CAZCQT010000229.1:0-3621 GCA_964500905.1 uncultured Moorellales bacterium | reverse complement strand
CAAGTAAAAGCAAAAAATGCTATAAGATTCCTAAAAGATGGCGATAGGGTAAAAGTCACTATCATGTTTCGAGGACGTGAAATTTCTCACGCTGAACTTGGTAAAGCAATATGTCTCAAACTAGCTGACCAATTAAGCGATATTGCAGTAGTTGAAAAGTCTCCAAATGTTGAAGGTAGGAATATGACAATGATTCTTTCGCCTAAACATGAATAGATTCTATCCACAAATCAATTAGGAGGTTGCATCATGCCAAAAATGAAAACTCATAGGGGTGCTGCTAAACGATTCAAGGTTACCGGAAGCGGCAAATTTAAAAGATTTCATGCATACAAGAGTCATATCTTAGAGAAAAAATCCCCTAAAAGAAAACGTAATTTAAGAAAATCAGCCATAATTACTAAGGCTGATGAAAAACGTGTTGCAAAATTACTACCATATGCATAATTTTCGAATTAGAGGAGGTTTAAAACATGGCACGTATAAAAAGAGGAGTTGCTGCTCATCGTCGTCATAAAAAGGTTCTAAAGCTGGCAAAGGGATACAGGGGCGCAAAATCAAAACTTTTCCGGCCGGCTAACCAGCAGGTAATGAAATCCTTAGTTTATGCCTATGCTCACAGAAAGAAACGCAAAGGCGATTTCAGGAAGCTATGGATTACTAGAATTAACGCTGCTGCAAGGATAAATGGCTTGTCCTACAGTAAATTTATCAGTGGTTTAAAACAAGCCGGGGTGGAAATCAATCGGAAAATGCTTGCAGATTTAGCTGTTACTGATGCACAGGCATTTAATAGTTTGGTAGAGGTAGCCAAACAGAAAATTAATGCATAAGGCGACTATTCAGGTCGTCTTTTTTCTAATACGGGAAATCTAATATTCGGGCAAAATATTTCAGTTATCAAAATTTATTTTTGATTGAGGTAAATGTACAATTATTACTCTGCTCAGGGAGAATAAAATGATAAAAAGGGTGAGAACAAAAGAAAACCAATTTGTCAGGCTGGCACGGCAACTGGGCCAAAAAAAAGCAAGGGATAAAAATGCACTGTTTATCCTGGAAGGAATTCGCAATTTGGAAGATGCCACAAGATCTGATCATCAAGTTAAGGCTGTCTTAGTTAATTCAGATTTTAAGGAAAAATCATTTCAGGCACAGTTGCTTTCAAGGTTTAATAAGAATATACCAATTGTGGAATTAGAAAACAGGCTGTTTAGTGATATTGCATTAACTGAGACAACACAAGGGGTTATACTTATAATACAAAAAAAAGAATATTTATTAGATAGGATTTTGGATGCTTGTCCAAAAATCATTGTGGTGGCTGATGGAATTCAGGATCCGGGCAACCTGGGTACAATTATCCGCACCTCAGCTGCAGCAGGTGTCGATGCCCTTTTGGTAACAAAGGGTTGTGTGGATTTTTATAATCCTAAGGCAGCGCGGGCAAGCATGGGCGGTATTTTTTTTCTCCCTATAGCAGCAGTTGAATGTTGCGAGTCATTGGTAATATTGTTAAAGAAAAGGGGCTACAGAATAGCAGTTGCAGATGTTGAAGGAACAAAAATGTACTATGAAAGCAACCTTAAACAGCCTATTGCATTAGTAATAGGCAGCGAAAACAGCGGGCCTTCAAAGCTATTTAAGCAAAATGCAGATCTGATTTTAAAGATTCCTATGAAAGGCGAGGTAGAGTCTTTGAATGCAGTGGTTGCTGCAGGCATTCTGATTTATGATACCTTAAGGCAGAATTGCGCAACCCAATAGTTTAAAATAAGTTGCCTTGCCAAAGGATTTGACCCTATGGTATAATCAATTTAAATTTAGTTCCCCCAAGAATTAAGAAAGGTTGTGGTGCTTTTGTTGTTACCCGCCGAGATTTTTTGGAGGATTTTTGAAAAAACAGGTTCTGTTGTAGCGTATATAATGTATAGAAAACTTATTATGCAATAGTTTGGGAAATATTATGAACGGGATAAGTAGCAGGTCAAAAAACCTGCCCAGGGAATAGCATCGTTGACTGAAAATGCTATTGGGTTTTTCTGCGAATTTCCCCCGGGAATTGCTAGCTGAACTCAGTTGACTGACAGTAGGTAAGGTCGGTATCCGCCGTTAAAGGATTAATTAAAAGAGAATTGGTATGTTTTTTTGGCAGTTAATTTGGGTGGTACCGCGGAAGCAGGCTTTCGTCCCTTAGGATGAGGGCTTTTTTTATTGGCCGAATATGCTTAAAAAGGAGAAGAATGATGCGGGAGGAATTATTGAATATTCAAGAACAAGGGAACATTGACTTCAATAAGGCTTTAGATTTGCAGCAATTAAATGAGTTGAGGATTAAATATTTAGGTAAAAAAGGATTGCTGACGCAGGTTTTAAGGGGAATGGGTTCCCTGATGCCTAATGAAAGACCGGTTATTGGGCAGTTAGCAAATGAAATTCGAGATAATTTGGAACAGATTCTTAGACTTAAAGTCAGGGACATGGAGACTGCGGAACTTCAAAAAAAACTTGATGAAGAAAAAATCGATGTAACCTTGCCGGGAAAACCTTTAATATCTGGTAATAAACATCCTTTAACGCATATTTTGGAGGAAATCAAAGAAATATTTACAGGAATGGGCTTTGCTGTTGCTGAAGGTCCGGAAATTGAACTGGACTATTATAATTTCGAGGCTTTGAATTTACCCAAAGAACATCCTGCCAGAGACATGCAAGACTCCTTTTATATAACTGAAGAGATTTTATTGAGGACTCATACTTCTCCAGTTCAAGCCAGGGTGATGCAGAAAATTGCACCTGGGCTCCCGGTTAAGATAATAGCGCCCGGTAAGGTTTTCAGAAGAGATGATGATGCTACACATTCCCCCATGTTTCATCAAGTAGAAGGTCTACTGGTCGATACCAGAATTACCTTCGCTGATTTGAAAGGGACATTGCTTTCCTTTGTCAGACAGATGTTTGGCGCAGAAAGGAGTATTCGTTTAAGACCTAGTTATTTCCCATTCACAGAACCCAGCGCTGAGGTTGATATTTCATGTTTTAATTGTGAAGGCAAAGGATGCCGGATTTGTAAGGAAACCGGCTGGCTGGAAATACTGGGCAGCGGGATGGTTCATCCCAAGGTTCTGAAGATGTCTGGGTATGACCCTGATTTAGTTACAGGATTTGCTTTTGGGATGGGCGTGGAACGGATAGCTATGTTGAAATACGGTATTGGTGATTTACGTTTATTATACGAGAATGATATACGCTTTTTAAGTCAGTTTTAGGAGGGCGAAGGTTTAATGCAAATATCATTGCGGTGGTTAAAGGATTATGTTGAGCTGAATATTTCTTCTGAAGAACTAGCTGAATATTTGACAATGGCAGGTTTGGAGGTTGACAGCATTACAAAATTTGGTGCGGGCATCAAAAATGTTGTCACTGGTGAAATCTTTGAGGCCAGGCCGCATCCGAAGGCTGATAAACTGATGGTTTGTCTTGTTAATGTTGGGGATGCTGACAGTTTGCTTACCATTGTTACAGGGGCAAACAATGTAAAAAAAGACATGAAGGTACCAATTGCCATGATTGGGGCACAATTACCTAATGGTACAAACATTGGTAAGGCAGCATTTCGGG
>CAZCQT010000228.1:0-3641 GCA_964500905.1 uncultured Moorellales bacterium | reverse complement strand
AGCAGGTGCTAAAAGGAAGACCAAAACTCCCCTTTTTAGTACCCAGCTATCAATTAATAATTCCAGGTGGACAACAATTCTTCGCAGGGAAACTTAGTTATGACCTTATATCCATCCTTAGTTACAATCACTTGCTCCTCTATTCTGGCCGCATCATCACCCTCGGCATAATAAGTCTCAAATGCAATATGCATTCCTTCCTGAAGCTTCTCCGGAAACTTAAGAGAATGCTGATGACCTATAACCGGCCTGGCCCAGTGAGAAATGCCCACCCCATGACCCAGCTGCAAAGCCAGGGTTTCATACTCATTTTCATAGCCCATATCTTTATAAGTAGGCCAGCATTTTACGATATCAGAAGTTAATGCACCGGGCTTAACAAGCTTAATTGAGTCATACAACCAATCATATGCTTGCTTGTATACACGCTTCTGCCTTTCTGTAGGTCTGCCGCAAACGAAGGTGCGGTAGTAGCAAGTCTTATAGCCATTAAAATCGTTAACTACGTCCATAAATACCATGTCTCCAGGCCTGATGATCCTATCGGAACAATCATGGGGATGCGGATAAGCACGATCGCCGCTGATTACGTTAACATTATGAACATTCTCTGCTCCCAGCTCATATAAACGTTTTCTCATTAATGCATTTACTTCATTTTCTCTGACCCCGGGCTTAATGAAATTAAAAACATCCCAATAAGCTCCATCTACCATGGCAGCAGATATCTCCAGCAATTGGATTTCCTCTTTTGTCTTAATCAACTGTGCCTCTAACATGATGTTTTGAGCATCTACTATATTTAAACCATATTTTTGAAAGGCTTTCATCATGGGAACAGTCAAAATATCAACTGCCACCGGTTCTTTCTCCAGATTGTACTCTTTTAATATGGTGTAAATTTCTTTAACACTATTTTCTGAAGCCCCTAATTCAATTGGCATTGTTCCCCGCATATCATTTTTACCGGGTCGAATATCCTTGATCCAGGGACACAAAGCCTGTTTAGCCCTGACTGCACTGCCGATCTCAAACAAAATAGGTTCATGATCTTTGGCCAAAAGACAGTATCTACCTAATTTATTTGTTGTCCATTCTCCCAATTTGGTACTGGTAACATAGCGAACATTGTCTGGATCGTAAAGCAAAAGAGCACCAACTTTGTCTTTTGCCATTTGATCTTTTGTTTTTTGAAGCCTATCCTTTCTTAATTTGTCATAATCAATTCTCATTTCGTGATCTACTGCCATTGTTCCTAATGTCATTTATACTACCTCCAATAAATAAATTTAAAAACTATAATCGATTAAATAAGATAAAAGCAATAACTTCAATAAACCTCTTGATACGATAAAACCACCCCTAATCTTCTCTTGCTTTTATTCATTTTTTCTTTTTATTTAATTGATCCTTTAACTCTAAAAAATGTTTTTGCATCATTTCTATTGCTTTATCTGCATTTTTCTCCCTAAAGGCTTCTAAGATGGCCTCATGCCTTTTAATCAAATTCAACTCAAAGTTATAAATTCCATAATATGTCCACTGTGCAGCACTAATAGATTTCCAAGCCCTTTCGAGAATTCTATTACCACTAGCCTTAACAATAAATTCATGGAATTTGACATCCAGCTTGGCTTGCTCATTCAAATCGACGGTATTTTGCATTTGTTCATAGATGTTTTCTAATTCTTCAATTTGCTCATCGCTTATCTTGGAGATAGCCAGCTTAATAGCAAGCCCCTCCAATTCCGCCCTAACCGTATATGCGTCTTTCAAGTCTTCAACCGTGTAACCTCTTACATATGCTCCCTTAAATGGCACTGACTTAAGAATACCCATTTGCTCTAAATCACGGAAGGCTTCCCGTACAGGAGCCTGACTAGTTCCCAGTTGTCGTGCGATCTGCGTCTCAACCAACCGCTCGCCTATTTCATAGTCTCCCCTCACCACGGCTTCAATTAAATAATTTTTAATTTCCTCACGCATGACAATCCTTTTAATCGCCATTTTTTCAACTTCCAAGATATTAAACCTCACATTTCCTAAGTTATACATTTAGACGATATATAATCGATTGTCTTCATTTTATCAAAAAACTTTGTTTATTACAATCTTTTTTGCGAAAATATTATTTTAGTGTTGATTCTAAGTTTAATTGCCCACTATATAATACCAATTGTGTTTGCTAAGAGTATATTTTGCTATAGCAGGCAAGGAGACTTCTGCGTTCACCTATACCTTGCCATCTTCCACCAGTTGCACTTGTTTCTACATTATTGCTTCTGATACCCCCCTCTCGCTCTTCGTAAAAGTCAACCATTTGTAAAGGGGCTCCTTGAAACAACATTCCAATAATTTATTTAGAAGAAATAACAGGCATCGCCACACCACTTTCAATCGCAGCAGCTGCAACCGCCTTAGCAACTGCCGGAGCCACTCTTTCATCAAAAGCACTTGGAATAACATAGTCACTATTCAATTCTTCCGGCAAAATTAAATCAGCAACAGCGTAGGCAGCCGCTATTTTCATCGGCTCATTAATCTCCTTTGCCCTTACATCCAAAGCTCCACGAAAAACACCGGGAAAAACTAAGACATTATTAATCTGATTAGGAAAATCAGAACGACCTGTGCAAACAACCGCAGCACCAGCCTCTTTCGCTTCTTCCGGCATGATTTCCGGTACGGGGTTAGCCATTGCCATTACAATTGGCTTGTCCATTGATGAGATCATTTCCTTTGTTATTGTATTGGGACCAGACAACCCAACAACTACATCAGCACCAACTATAACTTCGCTGATACTCCCGACTTTTCTTTCTCTATTTGTTATTTGTGCTATCTCCATTTTTGCAAAATTCATTCCCTCTTCTCTGCCTTCATAGATAGCACCTTTTCTATCGCATAAAATTACTTCTTTTACTCCCAAAGAAAGCAATAATTTTGTAACTGCTATTCCAGCCGCACCGGCACCATTTACAACAACAACAATGTCTTCTACCTTTTTTTCAACCAAATTTAACGCGTTTATAAGGCCGGCCGCCGTAACAATAGCTGTTCCATGCTGGTCATCATGAAAAACCGGAATATTCAACTCTTCCTTTAAACGTCTTTCAATTTCAAAACAACTGGGAGCAGCAATATCCTCCAGATTTATACCACCGAAGGCAGGCTCTATTAATTTTATAGTCTCCACTATTTTATCTACATCTTTGGTATTAACGCATATTGGAAAAGCATCAACACCTCCAAAATGCTTGAATAGCAAAGCTTTCCCTTCCATTACCGGCAGTGCCGCTTCAGGGCCAATATCTCCCAATCCTAAAACAGCCGTCCCATCCGTTACAACAGCTACCATATTACCCTTTGTTGTATAATCATAAGCGGCTTCCTTGTTTTTATGAATTTCCTTACAAGGCTCAGCTACTCCGGGTGTATAGGCAATACTAAGATCGTAAGCGTTTTGCAAAGAAACCTTGCCGACAACCTCTATCTTTCCTTTGTTTCTCCGGTGAAAATCAAGTGCTACTTCTTTTAACGACATCTAATTACCCCCTTCAATTGCTTTTGAATTTAATTTTCCTGTATACCCGGTTTGGCGCTTAAGCTTAACCACCTCCCAAACATTTTCGACCATTACC
>CAZCQT010000227.1:0-3642 GCA_964500905.1 uncultured Moorellales bacterium | reverse complement strand
AGGGCGGGAAACTAATAGTAATTGATCCGGTCTTCACCTCAACCGCAGTCCAGGGGGATTTATACATTCAAATTAACCCCGGTACAGATGGCTTACTGGCCTTGGGTATTTGCAAATTATTGATAGAGGAAGGCACAATTGCCCAGGGCTTTTTAAAGGAAAAAACATTGGGCTTTGATCAATTTAAGGACTATTTAGACACGGAAATTACCTTGGATAAAGTGAGCCGATTAACTGGGGTGTCTTTGGAGGGGATTAACGAGTTGGCCGAGGTTTACAAAGAGCAGCCGGTGGCAACCTGGGTTGGCTTCGGAATGCAAAGGCACATTAATGGGGGTCAAAATGCCAGAGCCATTAATGCCTTAGCCGCTGTTTCAGGGCAAATAGGCCTTGCCGGTGGCGGAGTTTATTATATATATTACAAAGATTGTTTTCCCATAAATATTAAAGAACTACCAAAAAAATTGCGACCTGCGGGAGAGGGTAAAAGTCGGGAGCTGGATATTGCCAACTTCCCGCATCAGGCTTTACAGTTGCAGGATCCGCCTCTTAAGGCCTTATGGATTGCCTGTCGTAATCCATTAAGTCAGGATCCTCAACCAAAGTATTGGCATGAGCTTTTTCAAAGGCTGGAACTGATTGTGACTGTGGATTTATTTATGACCGAAATGGCGGCTCATTCCGATATCGTACTCCCGGCTGCCAGCTATTTTGAAGATGAGGATCTTAACTTTAGCTATTGGCATAATTGGGTTACCTACAATGAAAAAGCAATCCGGCCATATTATGAGGCTAAAAGTGATTTGCAAATAGCCCGCTTATTGACTGCTAAATTAAATCAATTATCCCCTGGGTTTTCTGCTTTTCCTGCACAGTTGGAGGGTTCGGATTGGATTGAAGAGGAATTTAATCAGGAGCTGAATGATTTACTGGGAATAAATCATTGGAGGGAATTACTGAAAGGGCCTAAAAAATTGGCCTTGGAACCTGTTCCCTGGAAAAATGGCGTTTTTGCCACCCCCTCGGGTAAGTATGAGTTTTATTCATCCTTGGCTTTAAAAAGAGGATTGCCTGCTTTGCCGGAATATTTAGACGCCTGTAATTCCACACCTGATTACCCTTTGCAGTTATTAACTACCAGGGAGCTCAATAAGCTTCACTCCCAGTATGGGGAACTGGCCTGGCTGGCTGATCAGGGAGAGATGGACCTGGTATATGTTAATCCCCATGACGCGGCGGAAAGAAAATTAGCTGAAGGGGATACGGTGAAAATATTTAACCATTTGGGGCTGTTGTTGCTGAGGGTTTCGATTAAAACTGGACTTCCTAAAGGGGTAGTAACCTTGTCCAGAATACAAGAGGGAATATCATTTAACGAGTTAATAGATGCCAGATCGGCTGATATGGGCAGCTTTAATGCGGGTTTTGACGGAAACGCTTTTTACAGTGCTTATGTGCAATTGACAAAATATCAAGGTGGGGAACAAAATGATTAAGCAACTGGGCTTTGTTTTTCATGCCGACCGCTGTATTGGCTGTAAAAGCTGTGAACTGGCCTGCCGTAATGAGCATTACGCTCAAGGGGGTTTGCAGTTTCGCCGGATCACAAAATTAGAGGACGGAAGCTTTTTATCCTTTTCATGTAATCATTGCGACAGCCCGGAATGCTTTCGGGTTTGTCATAATAGAGCCTTTACAAAAAGAAAAGATGGGGTTGTCCGGATCAACCCTCATCTTTGCGATGGCTGCCGGGAATGCATTAAAGTTTGCCCCTACGGTGCCCCTCAATATGATTCTAATAAAAATAAGGTAGATAAATGCGATTTATGTCTGCCTCGTATACAAAAAGGGCTGTTGCCCGCTTGCGTTGCGGCTTGCCACACAGGTGCGTTGGAATTTGCCGATTTAGATCAGTTAAAGCTAGTCGGTTTGCAAAAACAGATCAAGGGTTTTCCTGATATCCGTCTGACCAGACCCTCCATTCGCTTTATGCCGGTTAGTACCCGTAAAAGATATTGGCAAAATAAAAATACAAAATAGCTTTTTCCTTGTCTTAATGCTCAGGCTCAGCGGTTTTTTGCTGGGCTCTTTTTAATTTTGCCTCAATTTCGGCTATTCTTTTTTGATGAGCCCCTTGTGAATTTGTTTTACATAATAACTTCTGCCAAGCTAAACCTTGCTTGATATAGAGTTGGTTTTCCTTCTTATTCATTTATTAACCCCCTTTTCCCTATTATTGCCAAGCCGAAAAAGCTTTTAAACATCAAAGAGGGTGTTGGTGGATAATTGCTTAGCTACCATTTTTTTGTTCATTAAGGTTCGCCTCAAAATCCAAACAGGTATAAGAGTCGGAATATTTTGGCATAATAGAGAAGCTTTTAATAAAATTTTTGGAGTGTGAAAAATGAACTTTACAAAGGGGAAGAGTTTTTTCCCTTCGCAGTTAGCGGCAAAATTGGTTTTGATTTTAATTTTCATCCTTGGTTTTTTGTTTGGGGGTATGGCCCTGGCCTACAAAACGGTAATTGTTACTGAGCAAGGGGAGAGTAAAACAATATCTGTTTTAGGATTTAAAGTAGAAAATGCACTTGAGCAGCTAGGCTTAGTCTATTTCCCGGAAGATTTAATTATACCGGTCCCGGCCGCACCTTTAAAAAACGGTATGGAGATTACAATCACTAGGGCAGAGCAAGTTTTTATAGAGGTTGATAGTCGGATTAAAGCAATTAGATCCATTAACACCGAGCCTGAGAGATTACTGGAAGAGGCAAATGTCAAGGTGGGGGATTTAGACTTGGTATCAACAGATTTCACAGCGGGCGGTTTTAAAATAATTAAAATAGTAAGAATTACTGAGGAATTAATGCAGGAACAGGTTGAGATTCCATTTGCCACCTTTAAACAGCCCGATCACCAGCTGCGAAGGGGTGAGCAAAAGCTGTTGCAGGCGGGAAAGAACGGTCTCAGGTTGGATGAGATTAAGCTTACCTTGGCAGATGGAGCGGAGTTGGAGAGAGAAATAGTTAACAGTGAGGTTTTAGTAGCACCCGTTCGGCAAGTGATAGCCTATGGAATTAATGAGGGTAAGGTTCCTGTTTCAAGAAGCTTGCAGCATAATGTAAAAGAGGTAAGGACTATGGAGGCTACTGCTTACACCCATACCGGCAATAGAACAGCTACCGGTATTTACCCTTACGTGGGTGTTGTAGCAGTTGATCCCAGGGTAATACCCTTAGGCAGTAAATTATATGTGGAAGGTTATGGTTATGCGGAAGCACAAGATACGGGAGGTGCAATAAAGGGAGACAGGATTGATATTTTTTTGGATACTGAAATAGAATGTATTAATTGGGGCAGAAGGGTAGTAGAAGTACACTTTTTAGAATAGCCTAAAGTATAGGCAATTTTTGTTAAAGGGTTTTTGAAGGTTATGTAGAATACAACCCAAGCTGACTAACAACAAGGTATCAAAGCCATGTTTTTATGGCGGAAATGGGAGGTAAGGCATGGAAGACGGCATTAATGTACGCCAAAAACCTACTGCAGCTTCAGGACTTAAGAATTATACCTGGATAGTAGTAGTACTATTGGTAGTTTCATTTGCTATCACCGGCTATGCATGGGTTAGAAAAGATGTAAACC
>CAZCQT010000226.1:0-3645 GCA_964500905.1 uncultured Moorellales bacterium | reverse complement strand
AAAACATATAAATGACAATAGGAATAGGGGGAGCATAAATGAAAGCTACCGTGGAGAAGATAGAAAATGGCCAAAAAATGATGGAGGTAGAGGTGGAAAACCAAAGGCTGGAGGAGGCTGCTAACAGCACCTACCGGAAGTTGGTTAAAAAATATAATATACCCGGCTTCCGTAAGGGTAAGGCCCCGAGAAGTATTTTTGAGCAATTTGTAGGAACTGATTATCTGTATCAAGAAGCGGCAGATGAAGTTTTATCCGCCGCATATGTTGAGGCCTTGGAGGAAAATGGTATAGAGCCTATTGATCACCCCGAATTAGAGATTGTGCAATTGGAGCCGGGTAAGCCGTTTATTTTTCGGGCAAAAGTAACAGTTATGCCCGAAGTAACTTTAGGTCAGTATAAAGAGCTGGAAATAGTAAGGCATTTGTTTGAGGTTAATGATGAACAAATAAATAACCATTTAAAATCCTTGCAAGAAAAACACGCCCGTCTGGTTACCCTTGATGAAGGGGAAGTAGCCTTTGGAGATACGGCTGTGATTGATTTTGAAGGGTTTTTAGCTGGGGTGGCTTTTGAAGGCGGAAAAGGTGAAGACTATGCTTTGGAAATCGGAAGCGGCAGCTTTGTTCCGGGTTTTGAAGAACAATTGGTGAATCAAGAAATTGGCGAAGAAAAAGAAATAGAAGTAACCTTTCCGGAAAACTATCATGGGGAAGATTTGGCAGGCAAGGGCGTAACTTTTAAGGTTAAGGTAAATAGCATCCGCAGAAAAGAACTTTCTAAGCTGGATGATGATTTTGCTCAAGACATCAGTGAATTTGATACTCTGGAAGAATTAAAAGAGGATATTAAAAATAAAATGGAAGAGCATGGTGCCAACCAAGGTGAAGCCTGGCTAAGGGAACAAGCCGTTGAAAAAGCTGGTGAAAATGCAAATGTTGAAATCCCTCATGTCTTAGTTGAAAGACAGACCGAAGTAATGATTGAAGATTTGGAGCGAAATTTACAGACCCAAGGTTTAAATTTGGAGCAATATTTTATGTATACGGGAATGACAAGGGAAAATCTAAAGGAAGAATATGCCGAAGGGGCTAAAAAAGCTGTTCTTTCTGAGTTAGTATTGGAAGCAATTGCTAAAGAGGAAAGTATAGAGGCCACCGATGAGGATTTGGAGAAAGAGTACGAAAAAATGGCGGAAAAATACCAGCAAGATGTTCAAATAATTAAAGATTCTTTTGTTAATAACAATCGCATTGAAAGCCTTAAATATAATATTGTTTTAGATAAAACAGTTGATTTTTTGATTGAAAACGCAATAATAACTGAAGAAGCAGTAACAAATCAAAAGACCGATGAAGAACAAGAAGCCGATAAGGAACCAGATGCTAATCAAGAGGTAGTGGAATAAAAATTTTGCGGATTTTTGGGGAAGGAGAGAGTTGCAGATGTCAATATTAGTTCCGATGGTAGTGGAGCAAACAAGCCGCGGTGAGAGAGCATATGATATTTACTCCAGATTGTTAAAGGATCGAATTATCTTTTTGGGCAGTGCTGTAGATGATCATGTAGCAAATTTGGTGATAGCTCAAATGCTGTTTTTGGAAGCTGAGGATCCTGATAAAGATATTAATTTATATATAAATAGTCCGGGGGGATCTATTTCAGCAGGCATGGCAATTTATGATACCATGCAGTATATCAGACCGGATGTTTCTACAATATGTGTGGGTTTAGCAGCCAGTATGGGGGCGTTTCTTTTGGCAGCAGGAACAAAAGGAAAAAGGAAAGCCCTTCCCAATAGCGAAATAATGATACATCAGCCTTTGGGTGGCACCCAGGGGCAGGCGGTGGATATTGAGATTCATGCTAAACGCATTATGAAAATCAGAGATAGTTTAAATCGTATTTTAGCGGAGCGTACAAAACAACCATTAAAAAAGATTGCTCAGGGTACAGACAGGGATTTCTTCATGACCGCTGTGGAAGCCAAGGAGTATGGCATCATTGATGAGGTAATCTCACAGAGAGAAAAGCTTCGCAAATAAAAGTGGCGGGGTGAAAGTATGTATAAGTATACCGACGAAAAAGGACAACTGAAATGCTCCTTTTGCGGCAAACCACAGGATCAGGTTAAAAAACTGGTGGCGGGCCCGGGAGTATACATTTGTGATGAATGTATTGAATTATGCAATGAAATCATTGAAGAGGAATTGAGTGAGGATTTCGATCTGGAAATGCGGGAAATTCCCACCCCTCATGAAATCAGGCAAATTCTTGATCAATATGTGATTGGGCAGGATATGGCCAAAAAAGCTTTATCTGTAGCAGTCTACAACCACTATAAAAGAATAAATCTCGGCATGAAAATTGATGATGTGGAGTTGCAAAAATCAAATATTGTAATGATTGGGCCTACCGGCAGCGGTAAAACCTTGTTGGCCCAAACCTTGGCACGAATTCTGAATGTACCCTTTGCCATTGCAGATGCAACCTCCTTAACTGAAGCGGGCTATGTTGGCGAAGATGTGGAAAACATTTTGCTGAAACTGATTCAGGCCGCGGATTATGATGTAGAAAGAGCCGAAAAAGGGATTATTTATATTGATGAGATTGATAAAATTGCTCGCAAGTCAGAAAATCCTTCCATTACCCGGGATGTTTCCGGAGAAGGAGTCCAGCAAGCATTATTGAAGATTTTAGAGGGGACTGTTGCCAGTGTGCCTCCTCAGGGTGGGCGTAAGCACCCCCATCAGGAATTTATTCAATTGGACACCACCAATATCTTGTTTATTTGCGGAGGTGCTTTTGATGGCATTGAAAAGCTTATTCAAGATCGTATCGGGAGAAAATCCCTAGGTTTTGATGCGGAAATCGTAGGTAAACAAGAAAGGCCCATTGGAGAAATTCTGAAAAGTATTTTGCCGGGGGATTTGTTGAAATTCGGGTTGATACCGGAATTTGTTGGCAGGCTGCCGGTGATTGTTACCTTGGATGCTCTAGATGAAAGTGCCTTGGTTGAAATTTTAACGGAGCCCAGAAACGCTCTTATTAAACAATATCAAAAATTGTTTGAGCTGGATGGTATAGATTTGGAGTTTAAAGCAGATGCATTGCAGGCAGTAGCGGTAGAAGCTATTAGCAGGGAAACTGGTGCCAGAGGTTTAAGAGCCATTTTGGAAGAGGTTATGCTAAATGTAATGTATGACTTACCTTCCCGTAATGACGTGACTAAATGCACCATTACAAAGGATGTTATTATTAACAAAGAGGAACCTCTTTTATTAGCAGAAACAAAGAAAAAGAAAAAAGAAGAATCAGCCTAAATACAGAAACGCCCGTTTGGGCGTTTTTTTTTGGATAAAATTACCCACACCGGGGGATACTAGATAACTGAAAACTGTTAATATATACAGGAAAGGTTGTGGATTGTGATGAGTTTTACTTCGGGTTTGGGAGGAATTTTGGGTGCCATCCAATTATTTTTTGCTATTGTGATTGGAATGTATTTCCTGAATCTTTTAAAGAGTCAACAGGGAAACAAAGTGACAATAGAAAAAGAGTCCTCTAAGGAATTAGAAAAACTGGAGAAGATGCGCAAGATCCGTTTAAGCGAGCCCCTAAGTGAAAAAACCAGACCAGCAGAT
>CAZCQT010000225.1:0-3660 GCA_964500905.1 uncultured Moorellales bacterium | reverse complement strand
TGCACCAATCTGTACCCGCCGGGATTTTATTAATACTTTAAAAAGGGAGCTAAAACCTGCTCTGCAAAAACTGCAATCCTCTAATATTGCCCCAGTGGATTTAGCCCAAAGTGCTATTGGTCCCGGTATGGGAGTCTATTCACGCTTTTCCAAGGTATTAGAGGCAGATGGGACTCCCATGAGCGTACGCTCCGCGCTGCAAATAATTAATCAGGAATTGGACCTCTATTTTACCGAGCAGGATGGGGAGCTGGATAGGGACAGTCGTTTTTGCCTAGATCTCTATACCCAATTTGCTTTCAATGAACTGCGTTTTGGTGAAGCTGATGTTTTAGCCAGGGCCAAAAACACCTCTGTAGAAAAACTAGCTGCCCGCAATATTCTCTATTCCCAAAAGGGAGTGGTGCGGCTTCTGGAGCGGGAGGAAATCCCGGGCAAGGTTCAAGAGGGTGAGCGAATTATTTGGCTCTTAACTCAGCAACTAACCTATGCTTTAGAACAGGGCGGCATTTTGGGTGTGGCTAGGCTTATTGACGATATTTATACATCAGAGCCGGAGCAGGCTAAGGCCCTGGCTTACAGACTGTTCACCATAGCGGAGCGAAAGGGTTGGGCGGCGGAAGCCTACGCCTATAACTCCCTGGTTATTGCTTGGCCGGAAATACAGGCCAAGGCCGCGGAGTTACAATCGCTCAATAAAAAGAAAGAGCAACTAAGTATTTTCAACTAAACAACAAACAAAAGGAGGGGTAGACTAGTGGGGGATAACCATGTACAAGTGACCAGGGGGTTTCGTGTTTTATTAAAATCCTTCGCACCCTATATTGCTAGGGAGTTGGGAAATGAATTTGGACAAGACTGGTGGAAAGAGGCTGTTGTTAATATCCTTTATGAGGAACAAAAAAGGGACTTGCCTTTGTCAGGTGACTGGGGCAGTTTGGTAGATTCTTTGGATATTCAAAGATGTCTTTTACTGTTTGATATTCACTGGAATACAGTCTTTCGTAAAAAGCTGTCCATTGATCATCGTACCTGGGCAAAGGAATTAGTGGGAGTTAGAAATAGGCTGGCCCATTTGGGAGGTGGGGATTTTTCTGCTGATGATACTTGGCGGGCCTTGGATACCATGTCCCGCCTTTGTGAGCAGGTTGATGTGGAAAGCACGGAAGAAATTCGCGAATTGCTTCGCATGTTTAATTACGGTTCCCCAAATGGTTCTACAAGTGTTACGGAGATTTCCCCTACACCTTCGCATAAGAAAAAGGATGGCATCTTAAATTCCACACCTGCCAGCGGCTTGCCCAGTTGGCGTGAAATAATCGAACCTCACCCCGATGTGGCCCAGGGCCGTTACAAAAATGCGGAATTTGCGGCCAACTTGGCCGAAGTGGCGAGAGGGGAGGGTGCCTATGAATATAGGGATCCTGTGGAATTTTTTGCCCGTACCTACGTGACGGAAGGTATGACCGGCTTATTGGAACAATCGCTTCGTCGCGTTTGTGGTAAAGACGGGGAGCCGGTCATTCAATTAAAGACGGCCTTCGGTGGAGGTAAAACTCACAGCATGTTAGCCCTATATCATATGATGCAGGGTAAAGTTTCGGTTGATAAAATACCAAATATTAGACCCGTCTTGCAAAGGGCTGGTATGTCCACCTTGCCCAAGGCCAATGTGGCTGTCTTGGTAGGTACGGCACTTGATCCGACAAAAAGCAAACGCCCTGGTAATATGCCGGGTATTACCATTAACACTTTATGGGGAGAAATGGCGGCACAGCTGGCGGAGTCGGCAGGGAATCCGGATTTATATAACTATGTGAAGGAAGCGGATAAAAAAGGTGTTTCCCCCGGATTTGTAACCTTAAAAAATTTGTTTGATGCCGCCGGTCCTTGTTTGGTGCTCATGGATGAGTTGGTTGCCTATGCTAAAAAAATTTACGGGGCCAGGGGGCTCCCCGCAGGCACTTTTGACAACTTCATTTCATTTATCCAAGAAATTACGGAAGCCGCCAGTGCCAGTAAAAATAGCTTGGTTGTTGCTTCTATTCCAGAATCTAATTATGAAATTGGTGGTGAGGCCGGTAGAACAGCCCTTGAAACCATCGAGCATACCTTTGGACGGATGGAATCCATTTGGAAGCCGGTGGCAGCCAACGAGGGCTTCGAAGTGGTCCGCCGTCGCTTGTTTTTAGATTGCAAAAAACCGGAGGAAAGGGATCGGGTTTGTGGTAGTTTTAGTCAAATGTATAATGAAAACCAAAACGATTTTCCATTAGAAACCAAGGAGCTAGAGTATAAGGAAAGAATGATTTCCTGTTACCCCATCCATCCTGAAGTTTTTGATAGGCTTTACGAAGATTGGGCAACTTTGGAAAGGTTTCAAAGAACCCGCGGGGTTCTTCGCCTAATGGCAGCGGTTATACATGAGCTTTGGATGGGGAATGATGCCGGTTTAATGATTATGCCCGGCTCTATTCCTTTAGATGTGCCTAGTGTCAAAAACGAGCTTACTCGGCATTTGGAGGAAAATTGGAATGCCCTCGTTGACCGGGAAATTGATGGCAAAAACTCAATTCCTTATCAAAAGGATAAGGCTATACCCCGATTTGGAATTAATCTAGTAGTACGTAGAGTGGCACGGACCGTGATGTTAGGTAGCGCTCCCACGGTTCGGGATCAAAATGTACGTGGCATAGAAGCCACACGCATTCGCTTGGGGACGGTGCAACCCGGGGAAGGAATAGCTGTTTTTAATGATGCCTTAAATACCCTTACCTTGTCCTTGGCTTATCTTTACACCAATCCGTCAAACAATCGCTTTTGGTATGATACAAGGCCCACCCTTCGAAAGACTGTGGAGGACAGGGCTACCCAGATACTGGCTCCGGATGTTGAGTATGAAATTGAAACTCGTTTGCGTAGACTGGGTAAAGAACAACCCTTTGGGGGGATTCATGTTTGCCCCGCTTCCTCCCTGGATGTGCCGGATGATCAAACTGCCCGGTTGGTAATCTTAGGACCAAATGATGAATATAAGGGGTCTAATCCTAGTAATGCTGCCATGGTAGCCGTCAAAGATATTTTGAATTATCGGGGTAATTCTCCCCGGCTTTATCGGAATATGTTGGCCTTTGTTGCCCCCGAGCAGGATTTAATGACCTCCTTAAAGCAGACGGTTCAGCGCTACTTGGCTTGGCAGTCAGTGAAAGATGACAGCGAAGATTTAAACTTGGATGCGGCACAAAACAGGGAAACAGCTAATAATTTAGCGCGTTTTGATAGAACTGTTGATGATCAAATTAAAGAAGCCTATTGTTGGCTTTTAATTCCCTATATTGATAGGAATGCGGATTTAAAGACTGTAGTGTGGGACACCATTCGGATTAGTGGGGGCAGTGAAAGTATTGTGGCTAAGGCTTCTAAAAAAATGCTTCAGAATGAAGCTGTAATTACCAAATGGGCTCCAGCGCTTTTGCTAATGGAATTGGATAATCTTCTTTGGCGTGAAAGCAACCACCTTTCTATTAAAAAGCTCTGGGAATATCTTTGTACCTATTGTTACCTTCCCCGCTTGGCTAATGAAGGGGTTTTGGAGGATACTATTAGGATCGGCTTAAATTCGAGGGAGTACTTTGCATTTGCCTCCGGTTATGACGAGAA
>CAZCQT010000224.1:0-3663 GCA_964500905.1 uncultured Moorellales bacterium | reverse complement strand
CCAAATCAACCAACATAGCACTGCCGGTGCATTCAATCAAGCCAAGTTCCTCAATAGAGAAATCCTCACCACCCTTCAGTACCAGTAAATAGCCCCATATTTTTTTAAGGCTAATGGGCCAGCAATAAAAGGGGAATTTTCGGCCCCCTATAGTTATGATGCCTTCGGCCATTTCCCCTGATTTTAGCACGGAATTAGGTATGTGTATTTTCTCCTCGGGAGAAACGGGGTTGTTAAGGGAAGCCTGCCAAGCCAAAACCTGTCCCCTTTTATCCGTCACAATAACGGTTTGCCCAATTCTCTCCATTAAGATTCGACTTAAGCCAACCAGGCCGCATTTGTCCGCCTGAGCCTGTGCAATAAGTTTAATCCAATCTGCATAATCTGCCATTTCGCCCCCCTCTTTTCCTTATCCAATTATTTTTGAGGGTAGATAACAATTGAGATTAAAATGATCTGATTAACTCCTTAAGATTTAATCACCAGTAAACATAAATCGTATTGATGGTTTTGTAATTTGAATATCTCCAAACCCTTCAATAAATTCCTTTACCCCCTCCGGATCCGGTTCGTTAGGAAACAAATGAGTAAGTGCTCCCACGGGACAAGCCGCTACACAGGCAGCGGGCAGTCCCTGATCAAGCCGTTCTACACAGAAATTACATTTTGAAACCCGATCCGTTTCCGCTGAATATTTAGGGGCACCAAAAGGACAGGCTCTGATACAGCTTCCACAACCACTACAGTGCCTGGGATCGTGGATAACAATCCCGTCCTTTCGTTTTCGATAAGTTCCCTCTTTGCAAACTCGAATACATTCGGGATTTTCACAATGGTTGCAGCTCAAGGATAGAAAATAACCGGGGGTTTTAGGTCCCAAAAAAATTTCTTTTACTGTTCGCCATTGCTCCCCTCCTTGCACTCCATGTTCGTTGCGGCAAGCCAGCTCGCAGCTGCGGCACCCCAAACACAGATCCGGGTTAAACAAAAAACGCCAAGCCACAGTAAATCACCCCCAAGACCGTTAGCTGCCAACTAATTTACATTTCAACTATACACTAAATTATGGCAAAACACCATGCTTTTTAGTCCGGCCCAGTTGGAAATAGGTATTGTTCATCAAAACATCTTTGAACAATACCTATTTCTTGGGAGGGCGAAACAATTAAAAACATCATTAATTTAAACAGTCTATTAAATTTTCACTTTCCAGATACTCTGTCAATAATTCTTTATCCCATAAGAGCACTCCCCAAATCAGCTCTATTAAACCCCCATAAAAGCCTGTATTGCCATGAATATTAGCGTCTTTGCTCAACAGGTTGATCCAGGAAAGTAGGTGCTCTTCAATAAAACAAACCTGCTTTTGGATAATTAAATACCTAACACCTACTTGGGAATCGGCTATTTTTTCGCTTACTGCTGCTAAAAACATCAACTCTAATCCCAGGTGATCCTCGGGCTGTTTATTTTTTCCCAGGCTTTCAAAACCATCCTGTCTCATCGTTTCTCTCACTTCATAGGTAGAGAGGCCAAATATTTTTCGTTCGGGAGTGCGATAGACTGACTCCCACAACGGTGCCTTTGGCCTGCCCGGCCCCAAAAATAAGGAGGTATAATCTATCATAATCTCGTCAATTATTTCCTTTTCTTCCAGGCCGTTTAATTTAGTCAGGCAGTTAATTACTTGCTGCAGACCGGACTTCATCTGCCCATTAGCAGGCTCACAGGGAAAATCCAGCCAAAACCTCCGGCTTAAAACTGCCGCATTATCCTTACAAATAGGTTCCAGCAGGCAATTACCAAAAAACCTGTAAAGCCTGCTGCGAAGCTCCCATATTTCCTGCCATGAAGGAGCCATTTCCATTCCCCCTTTTGCCTGGGCTAATCATCTTCTGTCACGACTTGAAACTGATTAGCCGGCTTAATTAGGATTTCCATTAACTGCAAAACAACAATCCTTTCCGTCAAAGGCAAAGAACATCTGCCAGGAATCTCCTCCTGATCAATGCTCTGGTGCAAAATGTTGTTCTTTTCCTGCTGCCTTGGCAGTTGCCGGTTGCTCTAAAAGCATTTTGCGAGTAAGTATTGTAAAAAGCAACAGCCCAAAAGAGATTAAACCCACGGCTATGGCAGTTTCCACTATGGTTGGCAAATAACTGCCTTGAGAAACCCATAAATTTGGAAAAACAGCCCCATCTCCGTAAGGAAGGTGGCGTCCAAACATGACTCCGGGAGAACCGCTGATATTAATTTGAAGAAAGGAGGTTAAAAGTAGCCAAGCCCTTTTACAAAATACTCCAAGAACTACTAATGAAGCTGAAATGGCCACCGGTGATGTTTTTCCCCTATTCTTAGAAAAAACCAAGAGGGTAAAGGGCAATACAAGGCCTAATATTATTTCCAGCCAGAACAAGAAAGAAGTAGATCCGCTGAACATGGTTTTTAAAACATGCAAAGCTGATTCCTTACCCGGGTAAAACAAGGTCAGTACTTCAGAAAAAACGAAAAAAGCGTCAATGGCAATACAAGTTGCCAACAGTCCCGCACAACTGGCAATTAACTTTTGCTCTGTCTTAAATTGGGTATATTTATTTAACAGCAGAAGGGCTATGATCAAAAGTGCCAAACCTGAGGTTAAAGCAGAGGCAACAAAGATAGGTGCCATTAAAGCACTATGCCAACCTTCCCTTGCAATTATCAAGCCAAAAATCCAAGCAGTTACCGAATGCACTAAAATAGCAGTAGGAAAAGCAAAACGCGAAACTATTTTCAGCTTGTTTTCGTCTGGCACCGGTCGAGTCATTAAATAGAGATAAATTATATTTATCACTAAATAAATCAATATCACTATTACATCCCACATAAGAGGTGAATTTAACTGGGGATGAAGCAGTAAATTATATAATCTGGCGGGACTCCCCACATCAACAACAATAAACAATGCTGCTAAAATAATGCTAACCGTTGAAAGTATTACACCCGGTTTGGCAATCGCTTTAAAGGCCGGAATGTTAAAGACAGTGGCCGAGGAGGAAACGATCAACCCTCCTGCAGACAAACCAACAAAAAACATAAAGAAGGTAATATAAAGCCCCCAGGAGACAACATTATTCATGCCTGTCACACCAAGCCCGTTAGCAAGTTGATAAATCCAGGCACCCACAGCCAATAACGCTAACAGGACTGTACTTCCCAGCCATAATTTATAGCTACCTTGATTTTTCATCAGATTTTTCCCTCCTTTTTAACGAATATAGTAAATTTGCGGCCGAGTTCCTTTTTCTTTTAAAAGCTGTTCGGCATTTTGTTCTCTGATTAAACGGGAGACCTCACTGTTTGGATCATCTAAATCTCCAAAGGTCCTGGCCTTTGCGGGGCATACTTCGACACAAAGCGGTTCCAGTCCAATATCAGTGCGTTCCTTACACATGGTGCATTTCTCTACTATACCAACCTTCCTAAGGGGTACATCTTTATCTCCATAATTGAAGTCCGGCACACGGGTAGCTTTCTGCCAATTAAACATTCTGGCATTATACGGGCAGGCAGCCATACAATAACGGCAGCCAATGCAGCGATCATAATCTACCAGTACACGGCCCTTTTCATCTTTAGAAGTTGCCCCCATAGTTCAGGGTATTTTCCTCGGAGCTTCCGCAT
>CAZCQT010000223.1:0-3676 GCA_964500905.1 uncultured Moorellales bacterium | reverse complement strand
TAACATAAATTATTTTTGCGGTTTATATATTTCGGATAAAAGGCAAAGAAAGGAGCTCGTGGAGGAGGCTATTGCTTTTGTCGGTTTAAAGGATTTTAAAAAATATTATCCCAAAAAACTTAGCGGGGGGCTGTTGCGTCGTTTAAATATAGCCTGCGGCATTGCCCATAAGCCTAAGCTGCTTATCCTTGATGAACCTACAGTTGCGGTAGATCCGCAAAGCAGGAATAATATTTTGGAAGGGATACAAAAGCTAAACCAAAAGGGTACAACCATCTTATATACTTCTCATTATATGGAGGAGGTTGAGCAAATCTGCACCAGAATTGCTATTATGGATAAAGGAAGAATAATTGCTATGGGCACAAAAGAAGAATTGAAAAGCATGATTGGCTCCGGTGAGAAGCTTACGGTAGAAATTTTAGATTATAATAATAGCATTTTAGAAAAGATTAAGGAGTTTCCAAATATTGTTTCAGTTGAACACAAGGAAAATTTATTGGTGGTAAAATCGCAGAAAGGTAAAAATAACTTGGTCGCACTAATTGATTATTTAAAATCCCAGGGTGTTGTAACAGGCAGGATTTATTCCGAGCCGCCAACCTTAAATGATGTATTTTTAGAAATCACGGGCAGGGAATTAAGAGATTAAAGGGAGGGGAAAATCATATTACTCCACAACTACCTTTTTAGGCTTAAGTGTATAACAAGGGACAAAGAAATGATTTTTTGGACCTTTTTATTCCCGATTATTTTGGCTACTTTTTTCAACCTGGCCTTTGCTAACCTTTTTAATGCCGGAACCTTTTCTGAGATTAAACTTGGTATTATTGATAACGAAGACTTTAGAGAAAACATCAGTTTTGTGACTGCCATCCAGGCTGTTTCCACAGTAAATAAGGAAACGGCAGAAAACAGCTTATTTGAAACAACCTATACATCCAAAGAAGAGGCGGAAAAACTACTGGCAGAAAATAAAATTGAAGGATATATATATTTTAATAATGGCTTAGAGCTGGTTGTTAAGCAGTCCGGTATTAATCAAACTATCATTAAAAGCTTTTTGGATGATTATCAACAACTTTCCTCTACCATCATGACCATAATTAATGAAAACCCCGCCGCTCTCCAAAGGGGTCTTTTGGACAATGCCTTTGAGAGGGTTGATTATCTAAAAGAAACCCCTATGGGACGGTCCCGGCCGGATGCGATGGTAATTCCGTTTTATGCTTTAATCGCTATGGCTTGCTTATATGGCGGCTTTTTTGGTTTAAAAGAAATTATTGCCTTGCAGGCCGATTTGTCCCCTGAGGGAGCCAGAGTGAATGTGGCACCAATACATAAACTAAGGTTATTTGCCGCCTCCATGCTTGCCGCTACAACAATTTTATTTTTGGAAATATTAATCTTACTGGCCTACCTGATTTTTGTCTTAAAAATTGATTTTGGGAATCAGTTGGGCTATGTTATGTTAACTTCTTTTGTGGGCACTGTTACAGGCGTAACTTTTGGTGCATTTATTGCCACAATTATTAAAGCAGGTGAGGGGCTTAAAATTGGCATCATTATTAGCCTGACCATGATTATGTCATTTTTATCCGGCATGATGTATGACAAAATAAAATATATCATCAGCTCTAAGATGCCTTTATTAGGTTATTTAAATCCCTTAAACCTAATTGCGGACAGCTTTTACGCCTTATATTTTTACGACACTTATACGCAATTCTATATAAATATTGGCCTCCTGTGTGCATTTTGTCTTTTTTTCAGTGTAGTTATTTATTTTGTTTTAAGGAGGCAAACTTATGCAAGTTTATAAAGTTGTATTTAAAGTAATCAGAAAAAATCTACCGATGCTAATGATTTATGTGGCAGTCTTTTTGTTTTTCGCCTTGTTCCTGAGCAATGTTAATACCAACCCCTTGGGAGAAGATTTTACTGATACTAAGGTTAATATGGTTTTTATTAATTACGATGAAAATTCCTGGTTGACGGCGGGTTTAGAGGATTATCTAGGCAAAAACGCTAGCCTTATTTTGATTCCCGATGAAAACAAAAAGCTTCAGGATGCCTTGTTTTTTAAAGAAGTAGAATACATACTCAAGGTTCCGGAGGGTTTCACCGAGGGGTTTTTAGCAGGGAAAGAAAAGGAACTGGCGAAAAGCACCGCACCTAACTCCACAAGCGAAATATATATGGATAGCTTAATCAATAAATATTTAAACACTATGCAGGTTTATCTTAATTACACCGATAACCTGAACCCCGGCGAGCTTTTGAACCTGGTGGAACAGGATCTGGCTCAAAAAACAACCGTTAGCATGACAACCTTTGCCGGCAAAGCAGAAATGACAAAAAGCGAAAAATGTGCCTATTATTATAACTATTTGGCGTACTCCTTGATAGCAACCCTTACCTTAGGGGTGGGTGCGGTTATGGTGGTTTTTAATAATAAGGATTTAAGACGCAGAACCTTATGCTCTCCATTGAAGCTCCGTAATCTTAATTTTCAGTTGATATTAGGTAACCTCAGCTACGGGTTAGCGGCTTGGCTAGTGATGATTTTAGCAAGTATTATTATGTACGGCGGCTATATGTTTTCCGAAAAAGGCCTGTTGTTTCTTTTGAATTCTTTTGTTTTTACTTTAGCAATTTTGAGTCTAAGCTTTTTGCTTGCAAATGTTATAAATAGTCTTAACGCCGCAAATGCCGTTGCCAATGTGATCGCTTTGGGCAGCAGCTTTATTAGTGGGGTATTTGTCCCCCAGGCCTTATTGGGCAAAACAGTGTTATCCATTGCCAGTTTTACACCAACTTATTGGTATGTAAAATCAAATAACCTCATAGCAGGCCTAGTTTCTTTTCAGATGGACAGCTTAAGCCCGATTCTTTGGAATATGCTCGTTGTAATTGGCTTTGCAGTTGGCATACTGTTAATAACGTTTGCGGTTACAAAACAAAAAAGAGTAAGCAACTAAAAATAATACAAAAATGCAAATATGAGAAAGATTGTGGATTTATTAAGCTCTCTGTGATAATGTAAAGCCATGTGTAAACTGAAAAATTAATGGATGAAACTATTTCTGTTTAGGAGGGCAGTAAACTATGCTTCAGTGGCTTGCTCAATTTAGTCCGGTTACTCAGGCTTTTATAGGTACAATGTTTACCTGGGCTGTGACCGCCCTGGGAGCCTCCTTGGTTTTTTTCTTTAAACGAATCAACAAAATGACCTTAAACGGTATGCTGGGGTTTGCGGCAGGAGTTATGACAGCGGCCAGTTTTTGGTCCTTATTGGCGCCAAGCATTGAAATGGCTGAGGAACTGGGGCAATTACCTTGGCTAACAGCCGCTATTGGTTTTATGGTAGGGGGCATGTTTCTACATATAGTGGATAAGCTATTGCCCCATCTGCATGCAGGTCTTGACACATCACAAGCTGAGGGAATAAAAACCGGCTGGCAAAGAAGTGTGCTCTTGGTATTGGCCATTACCCTTCACAATATTCCGGAGGGGTTGGCAGTTGGCGTGGCCTTTGGTGCGGTGGCCTATGGTTTGCCATCTGCTTCCTTAGCAGGTGCAGTTGCTTTAGCCATAGGTATCGGCCTGCAAAACTTTCCCGAAGGGGCAGCAGTTTCAATCCCCTTGAGAAGGGAAGGATTAAGCCGGATGAAAT
>CAZCQT010000222.1:0-3682 GCA_964500905.1 uncultured Moorellales bacterium | reverse complement strand
TAACCCAACAATTGCGTTTAAATCTCCCCCGGCAATCCGCAGGACCATTCGCAGCGGACAACCAAGAAAAATTAAAGCTCCAATCATTACAATAATTGAAAGCACAAAGCGGGTAAAAGGAGAAGAACCTCCACGGGGTGAAAACTCCTTTTTTATGTTAGCTATAATAAAAGAGCCTAAAACAAGCCCGATAACCTCAGGGCGTATATACTGTACGACATTTGCTCGATGGATTCCCAGTGCACCAGCAGTATCACGAATAAAACAGGCAATGCAAAAGCCCATATTTGCCGGGTTTCCAAAGTAGACCAAAAGGACAGCAATTAAACCCACCGTACTTCCTGCAATTATGATTCCCCATTTTCCTTTCAAACCAAAGCCTCCTTTATAATTTTTTCTTTATTAATACTTGTTCAAAATTAGTCTAACAATGATCAAAACTTGTGTAAAATAGCAATTGTAAATACTAATGACCTGCTGTATTATAAATTGTAATTCGAATTGCCCGGCAATTTGTCTAAAGTGTATAATGTTGGTAATCTATAAATCAGTAGCTTCTGCAGATAGGGGTGTAATATGAAAAGCATTTATATGGATAGCGGTGCCACATCCTTCCCTAAGGCTCCCGGGGTGGCCGAGAGCGTTTTTAATTATTTATCTAATATTGGTGTAAATGTTAACCGAGGTGCATACTCAAGTTCTTTTGAGGCAGAGAATATAGTTTTTGAGACCAGGGAGCTGTTGTGCTCGCTTTTTAATTTTAATAAACCGGAGAATGTAATCTTTACTAAAAATGTTACAGAAAGTTTAAATGTTTTGATTAAAGGTCTTTTCAAAGCGGGGGATCACCTAATTGTTTCTTCCATGGAGCACAACGGGGTGATGCGGCCCCTTAACTCACTTGCAGCAGGAGGGGTAACATACTCCAGAGTTTTATGCGGAAAGGACGGAAGTCTTAATCCTCAAGACATACTCCCTTTGATTAAACCTAATACGAGGGGAGTTGTAATGACTCACGCTTCTAATGTCAGCGGGACTATCTTGAGCTTAACCGAGGTGGGGCGAATCTGTAAGGATATGGGTCTGTGGTTTATCATAGATACCGCTCAGACAGCAGGAACAATCAAGGTTGATATGGAAGAACTAAAGGCCGATGCTATCGCTTTTACGGGACATAAATCACTTTTGGGACCACCCGGAATTGGAGGTTTTTTAGTAAGGGATAAATTGGCCGAGGAATTGATAACCTTAATCGAGGGGGGGACGGGCAGTTTATCGGATACCGAGTTGCAGCCCGCTTATATGCCGGATAAATTTGAAGCAGGAACACCGAATATTCCCGGCATTTACGGACTTTACGCTGCCTTGAAATATTTAGAAAAGATAAAGGTGAAAAATATTTTTGCCAAGGAAATGCATTTGGTGGACTTATTCTTAGAAAAGCTATTAAATATGGATCACCTCGAAATAATAGGAAAAAAGGATATAAAGGATAGAACCGCAATTGTTTCTCTTGATTTCAAGCAGAGGGATAATGGTGAAGTTGCCTACCAACTTTTTTCAGATTACGGGATCTTAACACGTAGCGGCATGCATTGTGCACCTTCGGCACATAAAACCCTTGGCACCTTTCCCAAAGGAACAGTCAGATTTGGGTTAAGCTATTTTTTGGAGGAGTCTGACATATTGTATGTGACGGATAAACTAAACAAATTCAAATAATTGAAGGTGAGGCTATGGTTTTCAATTGGGTGAAAATCTTTGTTGCAGTGGCTCAAGCAAAAAGTTTTTCCAAGGCGGCAGAACTGTTATTCATTTCCCAACCTACTGTTACCAGTAATATTAAGAAGCTGGAGGATGAGCTTGGTATAGTATTGTTTCATCGCAGTAATAAAAATGTTACCCTCACGGAGGGAGGGGCAATCTTTTACCCTTACGCAGCAGAGTTAATAAATGTCTATGAAAATGCGGAGCATTCCCTTACCGGGTATAAGAAAAGTGTGGAGGGAAGGCTTGAAGTGTATGCCAGTACAATACCCGAGCAATATTTATTGCCCTTTGCGGTTAAGGCGTTTAAAGAAAGATTCCCTCTAGTTGACATAACTATTAGACATTATGCGTCGGAGCGTGTATTGGAAAAGGTTTTAGGGGGTTTTATAAATATAGGTTTTGTGGGTGCAAAAAGGCCTTGTGACTCCTTGGAATATATTGATTTTTACTATGATCGCCTAGTGCTGATTACTCCTTCCGACAAGGTATTGCCAAAAAATCCAATCCACATCACAGAATTGGTAGGGGAGGACATTATTCTTAGGGAAGAAGGCTCCGGTACAAAATCCCTGTTTGAAAATGCCTTAAGGAAAAATAAGCTTAACATGACCATGTTTGGTTCCCAAATTACAGTTGAAAGTCTGGCAGCAATTAAAAAAATGGTTGCTTTAGGTTTGGGCATCAGTTTCGTGCCATATATAGCCATACAGGATGAGATTAAATCCGGCCAACTGAAGATGTATGAAATAGACGACCTAAATCTGGAGAGGAATTACAGCCTGGTCTGTACTAAAAACAGGCATCTTTCTCCTGTCGAAAAAAAATTCAAGGATTTCATTTCAAGCCGGCAATGGCAATAAAAAAATCCCCACCTGTTTTTAAGGGCAGGGATTTTTTTTGTAGGCTAAGGTAAATACTTTTGAAAGTATAATAATTAAAAACTTAGTTTTACTTTTTGTTTTTTCCGTTTTTTTATTAGCATTATAGTAAGAACCATTAAAGCTAACAAAATAAAAATAATAAGGTAAAGAGAAACAGCAAGATTGACAATTTAAACTTAATTACTTTTGGCCAAATTATAGATCACTTCGATTTGATTTTGCTTAAAGGCTTTGTTCATTACCAGGGCCATAACAATTACAATAGGTATATTCATTAATAATCTGGTAAACATAAATTGACCGCCCAAGGCTGAAAATTCAAAAAGTAGCATAGGTATTTTGGTAGTGGACCAGGCCCCGATTAAGATTAAAATATTAAAAAACCTAACATCCTTTTTCATAAAGGCTGCCGCAATGGGAAAAACTACATATAAAGGGCCTGCAGCAGAGGAGCCGATTATAAATGCCAGCAGGGCACCCTTAAAGCCGGAAGTCTCCCCCATATATTTTACCATAGTATCTCTGGGAACCCAAACATCCAAAAGGCCTAAAAGTATAAAAACAGGCGGTAAAACCAGTAGCATTTCAATAGTGCTGAACCTAACAGTATCTATGGCAGTCAAACCCAGCTCCTTATCCCATAAAAAGGTTAAAGCTATGATGAAGATTGCGGCAATAAAAATTGCATATTTTTTAATTAATTCCATTTTACCCTACCACCCTTCCAATCACAAATGCCACTAAAAAGGCGAATACAAAGGCAAGTGAATTTCTGAGTGCTGTAAATTTTTTGCCAAAGAACTTCACTTCTAAAGGCAAAGTAATTATCCCTACCATTGTTAAAGTAGATAGAAAAGCACTAAGCTGCATATAGCCGGCTCCATTTTGCAGAAGTATTGCTGCCATTGGAAAGGCCACAAAAGCCGGTATTAAGGTTACAGAGCCAATTACCGAGGCGGTAACTACTCCAAACCACCCAGATGAATTACCAATGATTCTACTAATTACTTCCGGACTCAAAAAAGCAATGA
>CAZCQT010000221.1:0-3700 GCA_964500905.1 uncultured Moorellales bacterium | reverse complement strand
CAAAATTCAAGCAAACATACAAGATACTTTTTTAAACCAAGTGAGAAAGGAAAACATAAGTGTTACGGTTTATTTGATTAATGGATTTCAATTAAAGGGTCTGGTTAAGGGGTTTGACAACTTTACCGTAATTCTTGATGCCGAAGGCAAACAGCAAATGATATATAAGCATGCCATTTCAACTATCATGCCTCTCAAACAAATAAGTCTTAACATTTAAACCTCCTGTCGGGAGGTTTAACAATTTGGACAGCTTATAGAAGACGGAACAGTAACTTAATTTCTAACAAGGGGGAAGGTGGATGGAAGTAAAAGTTAGATTTTCCCGGCCGAATAAGCAGGCAATAGAAAAGTACCCCGTGAAGGAATTTAAAAATATTGCTGTTCAGGAACAAAAGAGAACAAATTATCTAAAACCAAACAAAATAAATGGGGGCTCAGATAAAACAAGACATGCTCAAAAAAATGTCCCACCGAATCTAACCGGCTGGGAAAAGATAGAGTCCCTATTGGAGGAGTTTGAATATTTAGTAGGTTTAAATGAAATTAAGGAATTGCTGAAAGAAATTGCTGCCTTCGTAGAAATTCAAAAACAAAGAATTACTTTCGGTTTAGTAGCGGAACCAATTACATTGCACATGCTATTTAAAGGCTCCCCGGGCACCGGCAAAACAACAGTTGCCCGGCTAACGGGTAAACTCTTTAAAGAGCTAGGTATCTTGAGTAAGGGGCATTTAGTTGAAGTCGATAGGGCGGATTTAGTAGGGGAATATATAGGGCATACTGCACATAAAACAAAGGAACAGCTTAAAAAAGCTATGGGCGGTATTTTGTTTATTGATGAAGCTTATTCATTAGCCAGGGGGGGAGAACGAGATTTTGGCAAAGAAGCAACAGATATTTTAGTTAGGTTTATGGAAGATAAAAGGGATGATTTAATAATCATATTGGCAGGTTATACCCAAGAGATGGATGCGTTTGTAAGATCAAACCCTGGTTTAAAATCAAGGTTTCCTTATCAGCTTGAATTCCCAAATTATACAATTTCTGAGTTAATAAAAATAGCAGATGTTATGTTGAAAAACAGGGAGTATTACCTCGATGCTGAGGCAAAAAGGTCTTTGGAAAGGATGCTAAGAAGGGAAATGCTGCAGGGCAACATCTCGTCCGGGAATGCACGTTTCGTAAGAAATATCATAGAGAAAGCAATTAGAAGACAATCAGTTAGGTTGGTAAAAAAAGAAATTAACACAAAAAATGAATTAATGGTTATCAATAAAGATGATTTAATGGAGGGAAGCTATCCGAAAAATGAGATATACGATATTTTGGATATAAGTAAACAAGCTTAAAAAGGGGAGTAATAGTTGATGCATCGATCGAATTTGGACTTATTAGCTTTTATAAACCAATTAGAAGCGGAAGTAGAAATTCTTTTTAAGGACGCAAGCAAAAAAAGTGAAGAAAATCATTTTAAGGTATTAAAGGCTTTTCAGGACGAGGGTATAAATGATTTTCATTTTAACGAGAGTACTGGATATGGCTATGGCGATAGCGGCAGGGACAGTTTAGACAACCTTTATGCAAGGATTTTCGGAGCTGAAGCTGGTTTGGTGCGGCCTCAAATGGTTTCAGGTACACATGCTATTGCACTGTGCTTGTTCGGGCTTTTACGCCCGGGTGATGAGCTTCTTTCAATAACAGGTAGCCCCTATGATACCCTTAATAAGGTAATAGGAGAAAAAGGGCAGGAGGGGACGGGTACCCTTTTTGACTGGGGGGTCAGCCATCAAGTGATTAACTTGCTTGATGGTGGAATACCGGATTATGACACCATAAGTCGCGATATAAATGATAAGACGAAAATTGTTGCTATTCAGCGTTCCAGAGGTTATAGTATAAGGCCTTCTCTTGGGGTTGAAAAGATTGAAAAAATGATAAAGGAAGTTAAAAAGATTAACAAGGATTTGATAATCTTTGTTGACAATTGTTATGGGGAATTCGTTGAACATTTGGAGCCAAGTCAAGTGGGGGCCGATATAGTGGCAGGATCTTTGATTAAGAACCCGGGTGGCGGTATTGCACCTTCAGGCGGTTATATAGTAGGTCGAGAAGATTTGATTGAAAAAATTAGCTATAGATTAACGGCTCCGGGCTTGGGGCGTGATATTGGATCATCTTTAACAAGTAAAAGACTTTACTACCAAGGTTTATTTTTGGCACCACTAGTGGTTACGGAAGCATTAAAAGGAGCAATTATGACGGCTAAAATTTTTTCTGAACTAGGATATCAAGTGTATCCCGGAGTCGATGAAGACAGAGCAGATATAATACAAGCCATCATATTAGGATCTAAGGAAAAAATTATCACGTTTTGTCAAGGGTTACAAAAAGGTTCCCCAATAGATTCTCTGATAACTCCCATACCTTCGGCCATGCCTGGTTATGCAGATCAAATTATTATGGCGGGTGGTACCTTTATTCAAGGCTCTTCTATTGAACTAAGTGCGGATGCACCGCTTAGAGAGCCATATGCTGTTTACTTACAAGGTGGTTTATCTTATCCATATATAAAAGCTGCACTTTTATCAGTTATGACGGAAATGCGAGAAAGGGGAATGTTGAAATTCCGTTCTAAAAGTTAATCATTCTATATAAGCCTATCACTTTACCCAAGATAGCTACCTCCCTGGATAAAATGGGTGCATAGCTTGCGTTTTCAGGTTGAAGTCTTACGTATTCCTTTTCTTTGTAAAAACGCTTGATAGTTGCTTCATCATTTAATAAGGCCGCAACAATTTCACCATTTTCAGCAGTATTTTGTTGTTTTACGATTACATAATCTCCATCAAGAATACCTGCATCGATCATACTATCACCACTTACTGAAAGCATAAAAACATTGTTATAGCGTACAAAATCTTGAGGTAAAGGAAGTAGGTCCTCGTAGTTTTCAGTTGCGAAAATTGGCTCGCCAGCAGCAATTTGACCGATTAAAGGAACATAAATCGCAGGGCGAGTTTCATCCGAATATTTCTTGTCATCTAAAATTTCAATTGCCCTGGGTTTTGATGGGTCTCTACGAATATAACCTTTCTTTTCTAATTGAGCTAAATGTCCGTGAACAGTTGAACTAGAACTTAATCCGATTGCCTTTCCAATATCCCTGACGGAAGGTGGGTACCCTTGTTCTTTTATGTACTGTTGAATAAAATGCAGTATCTCAGTTTGTCTGGCAGTCAGCTCTTCATACATAAAATTACCTCCAAATAAAATAATTAACTGCGGTTATAGTTGCATTATAACACAAATAAAACAATTTGCAAACATTTGTTCGCTAAAGTATTGCAATCGAACAAATGTTTTGTTATAATCAGTTTAGAACATCAGTTCGGGGAGGTTGCATGATGAAAGAAAAAAATAATTTTTGGGTAGCGGTTATTATTTTTATTATTATAGGGTTTTTCATTTTCAAGGGTGGAGCCGCTATAGCGTCTATTAGTTCTTCTAAAATTGAAAATCAATATATAGAAGTTGTAATATTAAAAGGAGATACTCTTTGGAATTTGGTTGAAAAATACGGAAATCCCAAAAAAGATATCAGGCAACAAATTTATCAAATACAGAAAATCAATGATTTAAATCCTGCGAAACATATTCAGCCGGGTCAGATATTAAAAATACCCACATGGGGGTTTTA
>CAZCQT010000220.1:0-3701 GCA_964500905.1 uncultured Moorellales bacterium | reverse complement strand
GAAGGAGGAGGAAAGACTTCTACTGTTACCGTTACGGTAACCGATCAAGCCGGAAAGCAGGTAAAGGATGCGAAGGTTGTTTTTAATGCATCTGCCTTTGAAGGAGATAAAATAGGTGAAAGAAATGCACAGTTGTCCTCGTCTGAGGTCATGACGGATGCTTCCGGTGAGGCTCAGGCAACCTACATGACCTTGGCGTCGGATGACAAAAAGATGGTGCTCCTGAATGTGGACGTCTTCAATAATGATCCTTTCATAGAAGAATCCATGCAGTATACAATAATGGCTGCCAACCAAGCTGCCATAATATCTGGTGTAGTAAAGGATCCTTATACCGGTACTCCCTTAGAAGATGTTCTCATATGCTTCATGGAGCGTGGAACTATGGAGCATGTTGGGTGTATAGAAACAGACAAAGAGGGCTATTATTCAATGGTAGTGCCTACCGGAACCTATAGCTTGGACTTTCAAAGAATGCCAATAAGAGATTCAATAACGGTCAAGGCAAGTAATCACGGCCAAACTTATACGGTAGATAACAACAAGGGTATTCTAAAGGGTGTAATAACCGGAGCCCCGGGAAAAATGGTGATGGCTATGGTGCCGGGCTTTACCCCTGGTTATGACGACGATAAACTGCAGGCAGATATACAAAACGATGGATCCTTTGCTATTGCTCTCCACCCCGGAACGTATGGAATATGGATCGTTGGAAGCCCCAATCCTTCCAAAACAGAGATTACCATCAAAAGCGGTCAGGTAACCGACATCGGAACCGTAAACGCACGTTGATGATCCTATTGCAGATACGTAGACCGTGAAATAGTTTGTGTATAAAAAATCCTCCTCTTAAGGTAAAGTATAAATATCTTAAAAGGAGGATTTTCTTATGGCAAAGATGTTCACACCCCTCTTTTAACACGGCCTGGCGTTCCCATGCCTTTTCCCGTGGTTTTTGGTGTTAGTGATGAAAATCCTATTACTGAAAAGGCCTAATATCTGGCTGCGTAGGGGATAGGTTCTCCATATATATCCTCTATTCCTCTATATGGTAGTGCTGCTTTACTACATTATCCAGCATAAAGGGGAATACTAGCTTGCGACCGGCTCTATGGAAATAGTTGGAACCAACTAGAATTAACTGATATTACTTGCCAGGTAGTGTATAATTAAACAGATAAAATTTAAAAAACATATGGAGGTACTATTGTGCAGAATCAATTTTTGGAAAAAATCAAAAAAGCGTCAGTGCTAAAAATACTGCTGGCTGTTTTGGCTGTGATTTTGTTAAGCAACTGTGTTTACACCGTGGATCAAACAGAGTACGCAATCGTGACAACCTTTGGCAAGCCAAATACTCAACCCATAACCTCTGGGTTAAAATTCAAATTGCCTTACCCCATTCAATCCGTTAAAAAGCTGTCTAAAGAAACCTTTTCCACAACCTTCGGTTACTCGACCAATCTTAGCGGGGAAGAAATATTTAATGAAGAGGAAACAAAAATGATTACCGGGGATGAAAATATCATCATGGTGGATTTGGAGGTGCAGTGGAAAATAGCGGATCCCGTGGCCTACCTTTTTAATACCAGCAACCCTAGGGTGATTTTATTAAATGCCACATCATCAGCTTTGAGAAGTGTGGTAGGTTCCAGTATGGTGGATGATGTTTTAACGGATGGCAGAACAAAAATAACAAATGATATCAGGGAAAACCTAACTAACGCCGTTAGTAACTATAATTTGGGAGTTTCAATCGTTAATGTTAACTTGCAGGATGTAGATTTGCCAACAATAGAAGTTGATCAGGCTTTTAAAGCGGTAACCGATGCCAGGGAGGAAAGAATAACTACTATCAATTTGGCCCAAAAATACAGGAACGAAAGAGAAAATGAAGTAATGGGTGAAAAGGATGCCCTCTTAAGCAAGGCTGAAGCCACTAAGGTTGCTATTGTTGAAAGAGCCAAGGGAGACACGGCAAAGTTTGAGGCTATTTTCTCTGAGTATGAAAACAATAAAAATGTAACCAAGCAAAGGCTGATTATTGAAGCTCTGGAGCAAACCTTAAAAGATGCCAAACTATATATTACCGATGGTTCAGATGGGGTATTAAAGCATTTACCTCTGGAAGCCTTTAAAGGAGGGGCCTAATATGCATTCTAATGTAATAAATATCACACCGAATAAAGAAAGACCTATTAAAGGCAGTACCGTTTTGACAGTTTTTGTTTTAATCCTCATTTTGGCTTTGAGTTTTAGCAGTCTATTCCTGCTGAGGCCCAATGAGTATGCGGTGATTAAACAATTTGGCAGGATCGTAAAGGTGTCTGATAATGAGGGTCTAAATTTAAAAATACCCATTATTCAAACTAAGATGATTTTACCCAGAAATATCTTGCTGTATGATGTGCCGCCCACTGAGATTAATACCCTTGATAAAAAAAGAATAGTGGTGGATTATTACGCACTGTGGCGGATTACCGATCCCATTAACATGCTGGAATCCTTAAAGACAATAGAGGGAGCGGAATCCAGGTTAAGTGATATTATGTATTCCAATGTCAGAAACGAGTTGGGAAAATTGGAGTATGGGCAGATCATCAACCCGGAGGATAACAACAGAGGCGGGGTAGATGAGATAGTCCTGAATCTGGTTAATGAGATTTTTGTGGCAAATAATAATGGGATTGAGATTATTGATATTCAAATCAAAAGGATTGATTTACCTACAACTAACGAGCAATCCGTTTATAAAAGGATGATTTCAGAAAGGCAGAGCAAGGCCCAGGAATATTTATCTCAAGGGGAAGCGGAAGCAAAAAGAATCAGGGCAGAGGTAGATAGAGAGGTAGAGGAGATTTTAGCCCGTGCAGGTGCCGAGGCAAAAGCTATTGTAGCTGATGGCGAAAAGGAGGCCGCCAGAATCTTTAATGAAGCCTATGGCAGGGATCCTGAGTTTTTTAACCTATTTAGATCCTTGGAATCCTATAAAGCCGTTATTGATGGTGAAACTGTAATTCTAATGCCTATAGATTCCCCTTATTTAAAATACTTGCTTGGGAAATAGCTGATTGACAATGGTTTTATTAAAAAAGACCCGGGTGGGTCTTTTTTGTTTTATTTATGACTTTACAAAACTTACTTACATTGGTACTGTGCTTGGGGGTGGTTTTAGCTCTCCTTCTGATTTAGATACAATTAATGCACCTACGGCATCCCCCAGGATATTTAAAGGTGTTCTGGCCATATCCAGGATACGGTCAACTCCCGCCACCAGTGCAATCCCCTCCATAGGCAAACCAACAGCGGCAAAGACCATGGTCATAACAATTAGAGCAGAGCCGGGTACTCCTACGGAGCCGATGGAGGCTAAAATAGCTATCAGGATAATAGTCAGTTGTTGACCAAGCCCTAAGGAGATACCAAAGACCTCTGCAATAAAGATGGCGGCTACCCCCAAATAAATTGCCGCACCATCCATGTTGATGGTGTTGCCTAAGGGGATGGTAAAACTGCTGATTTCTTTCGGCACACCAAGCTTTTCTACCGATCGCATATTTAGAGCAAGGGCCGCCGCACTGGAGCAAGTAGTAAAGGCCACCAGTAGAGGCTCCCCAACCCCTTTGAAGAAACGCCAGGGGTTTACTTTTCCAACTAGGGCAACAAAGGGGGTATAGACAATTAGAATATGGAGGAAGGCT
>CAZCQT010000219.1:0-3712 GCA_964500905.1 uncultured Moorellales bacterium | reverse complement strand
CCATGAAACCAAAGTGGTTTTGATGAAATGGCTATGGATTTTTTAGGGTTTCTGCCATATCGGAAGCATTGTTGGGATCTTTTTAACCTCCTATTCTTGGCTTTGGGTTCCGCTTTTCTTTTGATAGGGGAGTTATCTGGTTTTGTACGTGCCTTCCTAATCTGCCGGATTACCAACTCTTCTGGCAATATTTTTGAAAAAAGATCTAGCTGATATAATGGAGCATGTTTAATCATTTTCTGGGGAAAATCACATATTTTGCAAAATAAACTATCGGATTATTTTGATTTGATGGAAGTTAATTACGATGAAAATCCAAAAGCACACGAAACATTAGTTTAACATGTTGTTACATTACCATATTAATTAATAGCTTTTAAAAATGAAGTAAGCAAATATCTTTTGTTTCCCTCAATTTTAAAAAGCAGAAGAATTTTCCCAGGCCAGCAGGTTTTTATCTAAAAAGCTGTTGATGTTAGGAGTTTTATATCAAAAAGGTTTTTCTTAGAAGAAGTTCAGACTGCTTTTGATGAACCCCTATCCTCGGATATTTATTAGGTATTAATTAGCCTTGGCTAGAAGGTAATTTGGGAGGTGGTTGCATAGATAATGTGAGGTCAAAATTCTAAAATGTAAAGAAAAAGGGGGCGCACTAATGTTAAAAAGAAAGGTGCTGGTAGCATTCCTTTGTTTGGCCATGTTGGCGGTTCCTGTAGCCGGCTGCGGCGGAGGAGAACAACCAAGTAAGTCCGGAACAATCAGTTCTGAGTCGACTGTAAAAAAAATTGGTGAAGGTAGAAGCTTAATTGTTGGTATTTGGGGGGGGCCTGTAGAGGATTTAGTTAGGGAGCATGTGGTCAAACCCTTTGAAGAGGAAACTGGTGCCACAGTTGAATTAGTATTGGGGGGATCTGCTGATCGTTTTGCCAGAATATATGCAGAAAAAGATAATCCTACGATGGACATTGTTTATTTAGGGATGGGGCAGACCGTTCAGGCAGCTAAAGATGGTGTGACTCTACCCCCTAACCCGGAAGGCGTACCTGAATATGAAAATCTTTACGAACAAGCAAAAGCAGCTGGGGCCTACGGTGTTTCCTTTATGGCGGTAGGGATTATGTACAACACAGAAACAGTTGAAAGCCCACCTAGAGCGTGGAAGGATCTTTGGCAACCGGAATATAAAGGGAAAACAGCTCCTTATGTATTCCCAGGAACTCAGGGCACGGCATTTTTAGTCATGACAGCTAGGCTTCATGGTGGGGACGAAAGTAACATCGGCCCTGGATTTGAGGCCTTAAAAGAGTTGAAGCCATACCCGGCTATTCTTGCAGGAGTTGATGATGCAAATTTGGCATTTCAACGAGGGGACGTTTGGTTTGCACCGCAAATTAACGGTTATGTCTATGAATATAAGGATGAAGGTGGAGCAGTAGATTTTGTAATGCCAGAAGAAGGCTCCCCATTGGCCATGGACTCTGCTGCTATAGTCAAAGGATCTCAGAATGTGGATTTAGCCGAAATTTTTATTAATTATCATTTGAGTCAAGCAGCCCAGGAAGCATTTGCTAAAAATTTGTATTATGCACCAACCAATAAGAAAATAGTTTTAGATGACGAGTTAGCAAGCAAGATACCCTACGGGGAGGAACAAGTAAGTCAATTATTGGTTTTGGATAATGTAACTATTAGTCTAAATCAAGCTGAGTGGGCAGAACGCTGGAACAGAGAAATCCTAAACTAAAAGTTTTGATGTGGGGGGGGGATGACCCCCCCTGACTTACAGGAGGTTAAGTATGAGTGTCAAGACTGTAAAAAGAAAATCCCTTTTCTTAGGAGGGCTCCTTGGTCCCGGAATATTAGTTTTTCTATTTGGCTATTTTATTCCGCTCATTATGCTGTTTGTAATCAGTTTTTATCAGGGTGTACCTGGTAGTGGAATTATGAAGCAGACATTTACCCTAGAAAATTATGTGCGTTTTTTTGATCCTTACTATTCTGGTGTTTTGCTTATAACTTTTAAAATAGCCTTATTTTCAACGCTGCTTTCACTGGTATTAGGTTACCCTATTGCCCTTCTTTTATCTAGAAGCTCGGCAAAACGTCGTAATTTACTTTTGGCTATTGTTTTAACACCCCTACTCACCAACGTTGTAGCACGAACTTTGGGGTTAATGATTATGCTTGGAAGGAACGGACCAATAAATCAATTCCTGGGATTATTCAGTATTCCCAGTGTGGAATTTATACCGGGGCAATTAGGTATTATATTGGGTTTAACGCAAGTTTTCATGCCATACATGATATTATCCATTAGTAGCGTGCTGTCAAATATTGATCTTTCCTTACAGGATGCAGCCAGGGACTTGGGGTGTAGTGCCCATATGGTTTTTTGGAAAATAATTTTTCCTTTAAGTATGCCGGGGGTAGTGGCCGGAAGTTTATTTGTATTTCTGCTAAGTTTTAGCTCTTTTGTAACCCCTCGCTTACTCGGCGGTGGAAAGGTCATGGTTATGACTATGGTGATCTATCAGCAGGCCATGCTGCTTCTTAATTGGCCTTTTGGTGCTGCTGCTGCAACTATATTACTTTTAGTAAGTATCGTATTAGTCACCTTTTATACCAAAATTACGGGCAATGTTGAGGCACGCCAAGTTCCAGCAGGGAATAATTTCAGCAATTGTGCTAAACGGAAAGATATTACCTGGGGGGATAGGTTTAACGATTTTTGTTATGAGATGGTCAATAGGATCAGTAAGGTGCTAAATAAGGGAGTGGGCTTATTATCTTTCCTAAAAGTATTTAAACCGCTCACCAAATACTTATCGAAAATCGGGTATTTTTTTATTTTGCTGTTCATTATAATGCCTCTCCCAATAGTTATTTTAATTTCTTTTTCAGAATCAAATATTATTACATTCCCTCCCATTGGCTTCTCCTTTAAATGGTATATTGGATTATTGCGACAAACCGAATATATTAGGTCTTTTCTTTTGAGTTTACGCATTGCTCTTCTTTGCGTGGTAATATCTCTGAGTTTCGGTACATTAGCTTCGCTGGCTTTAGTAAGGTATGATTTTCGCGGCAGGGAACTTGTAAAGAGTTTGTTTCTTTCACCTCTTATGTTACCTGCAGTTATCGTAGGCATATCACTTTTAAGATTTTTAGTATCCATTAGATGGGTGGCGACATTTCGGGGGATTTTACTAGCCCATTTGGTTTTTACGACAGCTTATGTGGTAAGAACTGTTTCATCCAGCTTAATTGGGTTTGATAATATATTGGAAGATGCGGCCAGAGACCTTGGAGCCAGTGCTTTTTACACCTTCAGGCGTATTACTCTACCTTTGATTAAGCCGGGATTAATTGTCGCTGGGATTTTTGCCTTTATAGTCTCCTTTGACGAGACCACTGTTAGCATGTTTATAACTGGTGGCCGAACGATTACTTTACCTGTTCGCATATTTTCTCAGCTAGAATATGGGGGGCTTAATCCCACTGTAACTACTATTTCAAGTTTACTTATTCTCACATCCGTAGGGGTTTTGTTTATTATCAGCAAAGTCTTTGGTTTAGAAAAATTCAGCATTCAATAAGGAAACGGGAGTTGATTAGCTAATGTCCATGGTAGAGTTAAAAAATGTCTCTAAGAGCTTTGGACAGGTTAAGGCAGTAAATGATGTATCCCTGCAGGTTGAAGCCGGCGAAATGC
>CAZCQT010000218.1:0-3741 GCA_964500905.1 uncultured Moorellales bacterium | reverse complement strand
AGTGAATCGGGGTATAACAAGGTCGTTTGACCTTTCAGCTTACCCTCGTCGCGAGTATAACGTGCGCCAACGATCAGCGATGTCTGGTCTGTAAAATCGTATCCCACTTCAGCAAATACTGACTGGGACTTTCTATCCAGTTTATTATGCACCAGCAACTGCTCAATGCCGCCCAGTGAACTGCCAACGGCGACTGCTGGATCATACTCGACATCCCCATCGAGATAGAACAGACCGACAATCCAGTTCAGCGAGCTGTCCTGATTTGACAGCAATTGAAATTCCTGGGTAAATGTTTTTGAGGGTGAGTACATTGGCGCTGAAATGATCGTTGTTGGACCGCCATCGGAATCAAGCACGGAATCTGAGAGGTCCTCCCGATAGGCAGTTATCGATACAAGATCTGCAAACCCTAAGCTTTCTCTACCGTGAACACTTAGGCCCCACATCTCAAATATATACTTGGGTTCGAAGTCGCTATTGAATGTATCCCATCCAAGGTTAGGGTATCTCTCGGTTGCACTGCCTGAGTATGTTCCTGCCACAGGCAGCCGGTACATGCCAAAGTCACCTTCACTTTTACTGTAATCTCCGGTCAACTTCCATTGGGAAGATTCTGTCCGATCCCAGACAATTTTGCTTCTAATCATCTTGGAATCTTCGTAGGCGACTCTCTCGCCGTTGAACGCATTCTTTGAATAACCCTTGTCCTGATTTTTTATATATCCGGCTATATCCATGGACACCGTTTCGCTCAAAGCGCCCGATGCATACACCTTGCCGGTCGTTGTTTCATATGAGCCATACCCAATATCTATGTCAAGCTGTGGCTCCGGTGTCGGATCTTTCGTTATTACCTGTATCAATCCACCCGTTGCGTTCCGCCCAAAGAGAGTACCTTGCGGCCCCCTCAACACTTCGACCCTTTCAATATTATTGAAATTCATGATTGTCGTATTAGGTGAAATCAGATAGACCCCATCTATGTAAAATGCGACGGAAGGTTCGACATTGGTCCCTGTATTGCCAGTCCCAACACCCCTGAGTATCGTTACACCGGAGTTATGGTTGCGGGTAAACGTAAGTCCCGGAACCGCTGACTGAAGCTGCTCGGTGCCGTATGCCCCTGCATTTGTCAGGTCTTTTGCACTTACAACCGAAACCGATACAGGCACCTCCTGCAAGCTTTCTTGCCTCCTTTGTGCCGTTACAATGATTTCATCTATACGCGCATCGCTGCCAGCGGCAGATTGGGCATTGGCAGTTACAGCGGAAAATGTCGACAAAACGATTGCGGGAAAATAGCCACATTTTTTTATGTTAATCATTCGATTCTCCTGGAATAGCCATATATCTTATTGATATTTAATGGAATATATAAATTATATGTAACAGGCGCTTATATATTTCTTCAAATATGTTTAACCTGTGTACCTGAATATAAACATATGATTATCTTATATCAAGAACTTTTTGTGGATTTTGAAGCGAAGAATACAAATTTGGCTTATGTGTCTTATATATCACGCCAAATCAAGAACAAAGACCGGCATTCAAGGAACACAGCACCAGCGGATTTAGAGGCTTTCTGGTGCTGACAGTGCGATATGGGAGTTACAACGACAGTTTTGGGTTAACCATGCTGAATCAAGTCTCGGCACATTGATCACTATAGTTATAATAATTCAATTTCATATAACGAAATGCTTTAGCATCCTGCGTTATTGAACCATACTTTTTGACCAAGCAGTATTGATAGGGGTTGTAGCAAGACTATCCGCGAAAATACTCTCTGGGAAATTCAGTTTTACACGATATCAGACTGCATTTTCATCCAGATTATCTTGAGATTTCTGCATTTTCATTTTTTCCATGGTTAGCTCCAGTACTGCAGCACGCAGCAGATCAAGCTCAGCCTTGTTATTTTCTGTCTTGCGCTCTGAGTCACGGTCTATCAGACCCAACGCCTGAATCAAACAGTACAAGTAGTCAATTATCTCTTTCTGTTCTTCTGCCTCCAAATCATCCTTGGATAAGGCTGGAGCGTAGTTTTCCAGGTTTTCCCTGAAGGGATGAATAATCGCATATCCCAACGTGGCCGATAACAATAAAATCGGCAGACCTCCATCCCCAGATCCTTCATGCATCAGATTAAGCTTGCTTCTTAATGTCTGGTAAAACGGCTGAAATGGCTTTGTCATCTCCTTGATAAGAAAAGGATCATCTGACAGTAATTCTCTGCAAAGCAGCCGGATAAAGTCTTTTTCGTGCACATTGCCCTTGAGAATAGCTTCAAGCCAGACGCGAAAATCACTCAACTCTTTTATTTTTGTGAGCGCAGGCAAGTAATGCACACCCACTACAAGCTGTTTACTGAGCACTGTCTGACGATACAATTCCTGCTTGTCTTTGAAATACTTATAGATTGTGGGAAGACCAACCTCCGCAGACTCCGCAATATCGCGCATCGAAACCTTATCAAACCCTTCGGCCGCAAACAAAGCCGCAGATGTCTGCAATATTACCTCTTTCATTCGATCTCGTTTTTTTGAACGAGGCAATTGACGTTCAGTAGTAGTACTAGCGCTTTTCAACAGTATGGCCTCCCACGCCCAAGTTGGCGAAAAATATTAATCTCATATAAATCAAAATGTTAACCAAATACTGATAGATTTTCAGCCAATCTGATTCACAGAAAAAAGTTCTTGACAACATCACACAAAAATGTATATTTAACCAATGTTTAAGTTTAACAACAGATATTTAGTCGTAAATTTATACTGGTTTACTCCATATTGCAAGCCGGCTACTCATCGTATTTACATTGCACTTGCCATAGTGCCAGACAGGCCCCTTTTCCCACAAATATTGTTATTTATTAGTACGTTATAGAGATCGCGTGAGATTTGTTCTTTACGGGGGAAAACGTCCACCCCGACATTTATCAGATTTAGCTTTAAGCAGGATAATAAAATGGATATGTCCAAGGTATTAACAAACAAACACTATCGCACACATCCTTTGTCATTCGCACAAGACAATTTCAAGGATCAAGTCGTAGTTATCTCAGGCGGAGGGACAGGCATAGGTAAAGCCGCCGCCTGGCAGGCTGCGCGGCAAGGGGCAAAGGTGGTTATAGCTGCCCGTAACGAAGATTATCTAAAGTCAGTCTGTACCGCGATTAACGAAGCCGGCTTTTATTGCCGTTACCATGTGCTTGATATAAGGGACCAAGCCAAGGTCAATTCGTTTTTCGATGAAATCTTTGAGATAGAAAAAAAAGTTGACCTGCTGATAAACAGTGCTGGCGGACAGTTTGTACAAAATGCCATCGACTATACTCAAAAAGGGTGGCACGCTGTCATAGAAACCAACCTCAACGGCACGTTTAACATGATGCAAAGTGTTGCTCGCAAATGGTTTGAGTCTGGGGAGAAAGGAAGCATCATAAATGTTACTTTTTCCCCAAGAAGCCTGCATCAAATGTCGCACACTATCACCGCTCGATCCGGTGTCATGGGTTTCACCGAAGCTGTTGCGGTTGAATGGGCGCCTAATATTCGCGTCAATTGTGTTGCACCAGGATCAGTGGCTTCAGACCACTTCTCTTTCGACGAAAAAAAGCTTTATGCAAACGGAAATCCCATGCTCGATACCGGCACGCCTTGGGATATTGCGGCAGCATGTCTCTTTATCGGCGGCAAAACCTCCCCATTTATTACCGGGCAAACGCTGCATATC
>CAZCQT010000217.1:0-3742 GCA_964500905.1 uncultured Moorellales bacterium | reverse complement strand
CCGTTTAAGCGTTCAGCTGTTTAAAAATTCTGTTGAGATTCCCGGCCCGGAAGTTGACGATTTATGCAAAGCAGCAAAGGATGCAAATGCTTATGTCATTATCGGGGTTTGTGAAAAGATTCCAAATACTTTTGGAACTATGTATAATACCTCCATTCATATTGGTCCGGATGGAAAATATATTGGCAAACATCAAAAAATCATGCCAACAGTTGGAGAACGTTTAGTTCACAGGGGCGGTTATGGAGATACCTTTGGGGCTTTCCAAACTGAGTTTGGTCCGGTTAGTGATTTATTATGCGGCGAAAACACAAATCCCTTGGCAATCTTCGGCTTAATTGCAGAAGGAACCCGTATTCACGGGATGTTATGGCCAAATCATTTTCCCAAGATCAGTCGTCCAATGAGGGAAAGAATTGAAACTACAGCAAAGGTATTTGCCGAAATGTCGAAAGCATATGTCATAGGCGCATGTGCCGCCATAAATGATGATATTATCGCTCAATTAGAGGTGTCACCGGAAGAGGAAGAGTTCCTTAGAAACCCATTGAATACAGGGGGAAGTATAATTGTAGCTCCGGATACCAGAGTTGTAGCCGGTCCAATGGGCAATGAAGAGGGAATTCTTTACGCGGATATTGATCTGGATGTCGGAATCAAAATGAAGATTCGTCACGACTTTGCCGGTCATTATAATAGGCCGGATATTTTCCAACTTCATGTTAACCGTAGCGTACCAAAACTATATTTGGAAGACGGCATCAAAGCAGAGGAGCCTGTTTATAAGCAGGTATCTAAGGTGGAAGAAGAAGAAAAAAAATAGTTTCGATAAGTGGTGTGTTATAGACTTTTCTCTGAAATACAGTGTTTTTACTTTTAGTCACAACTAAAAGTTTTCAAAGCGAAAAAAGTTTTAATCAATAATAAGAAACAAGGGGGAAAATTTAATGAAGAGAAACGGTATTAAGGTTATTGCCATTTTGGTTGCTCTGATGCTTCTATTGGCAGGGTGCGGTCAGCCACAAACCGAAAACCCGCCTGCCGCCGGAGGCGAACAAAAGCCGGTTGACAGCAAGCCTGTATTTTTGTCATTTGCATCCGGGCCTTCCAGCGGATTGTTTGGCAAAGCAGCTGCCGGAATTTCTGTGGTGCTAAAGGATAAGTCAGATGGAAGAATTCAATCCACTGCTCAGGCCAGTGCCGGTGCCGGGGAGAATATTACCTTGGTTAACTCTAGCGAGGCACCCATGGGAGTAGTAGACGCAACAAGTCTGCATGAGGCTTACTATGGTGAGGGTGCTTGGACTAATAAAGCTGATAATGTCCGTTTGGTAGGTAGTGTTGCTGTTCAAGTAATGAACTTAACAACCTTGGAAAAGTCTTCTATTAAGACCTTGGCTGATTTAAAAGGGAAAAAAGTATCACTGGGTAACCCGGGGAGTGCCATTGAAGCGTTTACAAAACATTATGTGGAGCATATGAGGCTTGATGTTAACAAGGTATTTTTACAGGGAGGAGATGCTGCAACATCATTAAAGGATGGGCACATTGATGCTTATTTCTGGGGACCTGGAGCCGTGGATCCCAATCTAATTGATTTAGCTACAACAACTCCGGTTAGAATACTGGACATTGGAACAGCTGCAAAAGAAGCAGGTTTCTTTGAGAAATATATTTATTTTCAACCGTACACTGTTAAGGCTGGCACATATAATGGGGTTGATTATGATGTCCAGACTTTAGTTACTAAAACCTATTGGATAGTGAATAAGGATCTAGATGATGATTTAGTTTATGAAATGACAAAACTTGCTTATACTAACACTGAGGCGTTGGTAGGCTCCTATGCACCGTTGAGCAATATGGTACCCGAGGCAGAAACCTTGGTGGGTATTGATGTACCATTGCATCCTGGTGCTGAAAAGTTTTGGAAAGAAATTGGGGTAGAGATACCGGACGCTCTTAAAGCAGTAAAATAATTCCGTAGCAGGCTTTTAGCCTTATATTATGTATTTACGAATATATCAAGCTCTGCTGGCCCCTGGGCTAGTAGGGCTTGATTGCATTAAGAACTCAAGGAATTCATTTTTACTGATAATTTTAAAATGCTCGAAAAAAACAGCTTGATTTAAAGGCTCAATCAAATCTTTTTCCCGGTATTTAAGACCTTGTAGGCTTTGAGCAAGGTTGTTAATCATTTCGTTATCACAAAAATCACAAAAAATATTGCATTCTTGAATTACCCCTTTATTGACAGCCAAGGTCACCTCTATTACTCCTTTGGATAACCTTTTGTCAAGCGTTAAAATAAAGGGTGGAGAATGCCCATAATTCCATTCCCAGGTTAGATATTTATCTGTTTTTAGTTGCTCGATTTTGGTCTGATCTTGTTTGCTTAGTTTGTATTCTTGAATTAAGCCCCCAGGAAGCAAGTTGTATAATAGCTGCTCTTTAAACTCCATAACAGAGGGTTTTTGATCTAAGTAATCTGCAACATTTGTAACTTGGCTGCGAACGGATTCCAAACTTTTAGATTGAATTTTTAATGGTTCAGGCTCTAAAACCTTTTGCAAGCTGTCTAGACAAGAATCAAAAAGAATTGTGCCATGATGAAGTGTTTTGTTTCGAAAATGATATTGCGCATTGCCGGAGATTTTTTTCCCATCAATCAAAATATCGTTTCGTTGATTGCACTCGGCTTTAATTCCCATCTGGGATAAAGTAGTCACTATTGGTTGCATGAATCTACGGAAATCAATAGTTTTTTGTTTCTCGGAAACAATAACTGAAAAATTTAAGTTTCCCAGGTCGTGATAAACCGCTCCCCCGCCGGACGGCCTTCTGACTATAGGAATAGAGTTTTTCCTAGCATACTTGAGATTTACTTCCTTTAACGTGTTTTGCAATCGGCCTATAATCACTGAAGGTGTATTTTGCCAAAGCAGAATAAATCCTTCTTTTTGATCTAAATTTTTCAATACATATTCTTCTAAGGCAAGGTTATAGTGGGGATCTAGGGAGGTATTATCAATATAAAACACAAAAAACCATTCCTCTCAAACTGTTTTGGTGGTTTCTAAAATACTAAGTTATATCTTCTAATCCGAACAATATCTCCGAGCAAGAAAAAATCGACCATCTTATTTTAACAGAAAGCTTTATTTGTTACAAACTTATTTGTGTTTTAGATAATTGCCGCTGATTATGTCCACCAAAAATGACAAGGGGTGACAAGGGGACGGGGTGACAAGGGGACAGGTGTTTTGTCACGAAATAACAAGCTGAATAGTCTATTTCTGCTTACATTATAGGTTGGTAGATATCAATGTTCCTGTCTCCCCGACATATTGGCTAGTAGCCATTGGCTTTTTAGTAATCAGCATTGCAGTACTATATCACAAAGATTGGGCATTGCCCATAGGCATGAGCTTCTCAATTATTTCCCTAGTAGCTGCAACCCCTGTTGCTTATATCGACACTGATTTTAATCTTGTTACTAATTTGGGGCGAAAGGATTTGGACGGGTAAAAAGGCGGTTATAGCAAAAATTAATGAAGAGTTTTAAGGTAGTGTAGCTGGTTTCCTTTTTTAAGGGTTTTAAAATAACTGGCAAGGACTTTGGCAGTTATTGTAGAATATCAATAATTAAGCGGTTATTTTGGGAGCCGCCACGAAGCCTAATTGCTAGGTTAAAAATGGAATAGCATTTTTACCTGCGGCGATTATATTTATACTTTAAAAA
>CAZCQT010000216.1:0-3743 GCA_964500905.1 uncultured Moorellales bacterium | reverse complement strand
ATATAGAGGCGGTAGGAGGCTTTAGGATTTTAGGGGCAGCCGACCAGGCTTTAGAAGCACTGCAAATGGTAAAGCAATTAAAACCTCAGCTTTTGATTTTGGATATTTTTTTGCCGGATGAAAAAGGTTTATATGTTTTAAAAGAAATAAGAAGGCTCAGTCTGCCTACTGATGTTATTATGGTAACGGCTGCCAGAGATGTGGAAACGATCCAATTGGGTTTTAGATACGGGGTAGTGGATTATATTGTTAAGCCCTTTCGATTTGAAAGGATTAAAAATGCACTAATTTCCTACCAAGAAATGTACCAGCAGTTACAGCAAAAAGAAGCACTTGATCAAACGGAAATTGATGATATGGGTTTAAGCAAAAGCAAGCCCTCGGAATTACCTTTGCCCAAGGGCTTGACTGAAACAACCTTAAAACAAATCTTATTGCTGTTGCATGAAAATAGGGGTAGCTTCTCCGCAGAAGAAGTCGCAGTTAATTTAGGTATAGCTAGGGTAACTGCCAGAAGGTATTTGGAGTATTTGGTAAGTAAGGATAAGGTAGAATTGGAAATGCAATACGGCTCAGTGGGAAGGCCAATTAACAGATATAGGGCTAAATAATTTTCTAAAGGTGGTATTCAGTGAAAAATCACAAGAAAGCTTTAATGTATTGGTTAATAATTTTTTTGCTGGTTTTGTCAGGATGTTCTGAAAGGGCAGAGGATTTAGAACAAGTTAATAAGGACGAAAAAATTGTGATTAAGTTTTCCCATGTTGTGGCGGAAACCGCCCCCAAAGGAATGGCTGCTCAGCGATTTGCTAATATGGTTAAGGAGCGTACGGGGGGCAGAGTGGAGGTGCAGGTTTATCCTAATTCTACTCTATACAAGGATGGGGAGGAAATGCTGGCTCTCTATCGAAATCAAGTACAAATGATTGCTCCCGCCACTGCAAAATGAGGAGAGAGGTTGCCCCTGGGGCAGCTTTTTGATTTGCCGTTCTTATTCGAAAATGAAAATGAGGTCCATAAAGTTATGGATGGTGAAGTCGGCAAAATGCTGATAGACTTATTGGAGGGCAATGCAATTAAAGCCTTAACCATCTGGGACAATGGCTTTAAACAATTCACAGCCACTGTTCCCTTGAAAAAAATTGATGATTTCCAAGGTGTCAAATTTAGAATTATGCCAGGCAGCAAGCTATTGGAAGAACAATTCAGGCAACTAAAGGCTATCACCGTTCCTTTAGCCTTCAATCAAGTTTTTAATGCATTAAAAGAAGGACAGGTGCAGGCTTCGGAAAATACTGCCTCTAATATTTATTCCGAAAAATTTTATGAGGTGCAGCCTTACCTGGTTTTAAGCAATCATGGATACTTGGGGTATGCAGTCTTGGTTAATAATGATTTTTGGAACGGACTGCCGGATGATATACGCCTCATCCTACAGGACAGCCTGGCCGAGGTTACCCAATGGCAAAGAGAGATAGCCATTGAACAAAACGCTTCGGATTTGGATGCTATCAAAGCTTCAGGTCAAGTTGTTATTTGGGAATTAACTAAAGCTGAAAAAGAACTTTGGGAAAAAATAATGAAGCCTGTTTACCAGCAATTTGAATTTATCGGAGGCAAAACTTTATTGGAGAAAGCAAAGGAAGATTTGGCAAATCTTTAGTTTTATCTATAAAAATATTAATGAGAGCAGGGAAGAAATGAGTAACTTTTTGGAATTAATAAAAACAAAAATAATAGTGGTAGATGGGGCTATGGGTACCTTATTGCAGTCAAGGGGAATGCCATCAGATGTCTGTCCCGAGTCCTATAATTTGACTAATCCTGAAGTAGTGGCCCAAATTCACCGTGATTACTTACTGGCCGGTGCGGATGTCGCAACTACCAATACCTTTGGTGCTATTCCGTTAAAGTTAAAGGAGTATGGCTTAGAGAAATATGCAAAAGAAATTAATTTAAAAGCTGTTGAATTAGCCCGAAAATCTTTTTGCGGAGAAAATAAATTTATAGCAGGCTCTATAGGGCCCTTGGGCAAATTTATTAAGCCCTTGGGCGAATTATCTTTTGATGATGCCTATGAGCAATTTGCTTTGCAAGCCGGTGCTTTTGAAGAGGCGGGAGCCGATTTGATTATCATAGAAACAATTGGTGAGTTAGGGGAACTAAGGGCGTCCATTTTGGCTGCTGTTGAAAATTTTACAGGGCCTGTGTGTGCTACTATGACCTTTGATGCCGATGGTCGCACCTTTACAGGAACTGATCCGACAACCGCTGCGGTAGTTGCTGAAGGGTTGGGATTAACAGCTTTTGGAGCCAACTGCTCTTTGGGATCCGAAGGTCTTTTACCTATTGCCAAGGAATTGACAGGGGCTACTAATCTGCCCATTTTAATTTCCCCAAATGCCGGTTTGCCTGAAATTTACGAAGGGAAAACTGTTTTTAGAGAGACTCCCGAAGTAATGGCTCAGAATGTGGAGGAGTATCTCAAAGCCGGGGTTGGGTTAGTGGGTTCCTGCTGCGGCAGTACTCCTGCCCATACAAAAGCCATAGTGGAAGTCGCTAAAAAATATCAGCCTGAGCTGAGAAACTATTATTTTGGGCTGAGAGTAGCTAGCCGTTCAAAGGTGGTAACAATCTCCACTTCAAAAATGCCTGTTATTATTGGGGAAAGGATTAATCCTACCGGGAAAAAGGCTTTATCCCAGGAGATTAGAGAAGGTAAAACCGAGATTATTCGTCGGGAAGCAGTAGAGCAAATAGAAGCAGGAGCCCATATTTTAGATATTAATATGGGTGTTCCCGGAACAGATGAAAAGACTTCTATGGAAAAGATTCTTTTGATGCTTCAAACCCTTGTAGATGTACCTATTATGATTGACAGCACCAATCCAAAAGTGGTAGAAGCCGCCTTAAAAGCCTATCATGGCAAAGCGATTATTAACTCTGTTAACGGGGAAGAGGAAAGTTTAACTGCTATTCTGCCCTTGGCAAAAAAATATGGAGCAGCTGTTTTAGCACTTGCACTTGACGAAAAGGGCTTGCCTGAAACAGCAGAAGCAAGGCTGCAAATCCTGGGTAAAATTTTGGAAAGAGCTAAGGAATATGGTATTTCCAAAAGTGATCTTATCGCTGATTGTTTAGTGCTTACTGCCAGTGCTCAACCGGAGGGAAGCAAAGAAACTCTGAAATCCTTAACCATAGTTAAAGAAAAACTCGGTATACCTACAAGTCTGGGGGTTAGCAATGTTTCCTTTGGGCTGCCTAACAGGCCTTTGATAAATAAAGCCTTTTATGCTATGGCCTTGGCTTATGGGCTGGATGCGGCAATTATTAATCCCTTGGATCAAAAGATGATGGATATTTATGCTGCCTCTAATGTGTTAATAAACAGGGACATTCAGGGTTCGTATTATATCAACAGTCAAAAGCAAGTAGATCAGAAAGCAGAAATAAAAGAGGATAAAAAAGCAATGTCAATTATTGATAAATTGCGACAAGGAATTTTGTTGGGCAGTACGGATAATATTACTGAGCTTTTAAAGGAAGCACTTGATGTCGGCATGACTCCATTTGAAATTTTTAATCAAGCTCTTATCCCCGGTATAGAGGAAGTGGGCAGACTTTTTGGAGAGGGAACTTACTTTTTGCCCCAACTGATCGCTTCCAGTGATACAATGACTGCCGCTTTTACCTGTTTAAAGCCCGAAATGGAGAAAAACCCTGTGAAGAGCCTAGGGACGATT
>CAZCQT010000215.1:0-3749 GCA_964500905.1 uncultured Moorellales bacterium | reverse complement strand
CAATCGGGCTGACCTCCCCAGACAGGGAGGATATCTCGAAGGCATGTGATGGAGATGTCTCATTGAAGCGGTGGCGCAGATCCAGCTTGCCCCAGTCATGCGGAGCTATCATTACATGCCAGGAAATGTGCGCTTCCCACTCATCGGAAAAGAACAGGTAATGGGATACAACCAGCCATTCCGGACTAACCGTGGTGCCGGACCATTCGGTGTTTTCATCAATTCCCAACTCAGGATGATTTACCTCAAGCCACTCAACAAATTTCTCCATCAGCTCGCCCGCGTACTCTTGCCGGTCATCTATTCCTTCGATCACCGGGAAGGTGAGGCATTCCTCATCTGTAATCGTGCCTCGCGTGCCCTTGACGGTTAACTGAATGGGGCCGCCAGTACTCGCTGCGGATGGAGTTACCATTATTTCTGCTACTTCTCCTTGAGTAATCGAGCCGTTTAATATGGCGATTTCAGCACCCGGTGCAGTTGCCGATATTTCCACCGTGCTGGTACTTGAACCTCCCTCATCGGCTATCGTAACCAGGAAGACTATTTTTTGACCGGCAATAGATTGGCCATTTAGCTGGGTTGGTGATACTGTGATTTCGAAGGAAGTATCATCTCCAGAGTTTTGCGAGCATCCAGCATGCCCAAAAAGAAGCGGGATCAGAACCAGTGCCCCAAAGATAACCACTTTGCTTTTCATTTCATCCTCCCCTGCCCGTGTCGCTACACCAGTGATAATAAAAACGAATTTAAAGCCGGTAGGATATGGGCGTAGCAACTAAGAAATATGTTTTCAAGCCACTCTGGCAGCAACCCCAATAGTTCCTGGACCGGCATGCACTCCGAGGGTTGTGCCCAGCCTGGCCACCTTTATATCTTTGTTTCCGATCGTTTTTTTGAGGAGTTCAGCAAAAGCATCGGCTTCTTTTTTATTTGTGGTATACATGACAGCCAAATCTTCAATTGAATCTAATTTTTCAACAAAACCTTTGAGAATGCTGATGCCTTTTTCACGATTACGAGACTTGGTAACGGGTGTCATCTCGCCGTCCTTAACTGTTAAAACCGGTTTAATATTAAGCATTGAACCCATAAGGGCTTGCGCCTTGCCGATACGCCCTCCCAATGCCAGGTATTTTAAGGTATCGAATAAAGCCCAGACATGGATTTTTTCAATCATTTGGCGGGTCTTAACAATAATGGTATCGAAATCTTCTCCCATAAGGGCGAGTTTTGCTGCTCCGATTACGATTAGCCCCAGCCCCATAGAGACGTTGGCTGAATCGATCACTTCGATCGGACAACTAAAACTGTTTTTTTGTGCAGCCTGGTTGGCGGATGAGTAGGTTCCGCTAAGTTTGCTTGATATATGAATCGAAATAATACCCTCAGCATTCCTGGAAAGCTTATCGTATACTTTAATAAAGTCCTGTGGACTGGGTTGGGAGGTGGTAGGGTGCACAGAGCCTTCAATCAGCCGTTTGTAGAATTCATTTTCTGACAAATCTACCCGGTCGCGATAAGTATCCTTGCCAAACAGAACGTAAAGGGGGACCATTGTTATTCCCAGCTTTCGGGCAATTTGATCGGGGAGATCAGACGTACTATCAGTGATAATTTTAATATTCATTTTATTATTCTCCTTCCGGGAGGTATTTTTATCCATGGGATAGGCAAGTAGTGTCATTATAAACATGTATAAAAATGATATTAATGAGCATTTAATCAACCTGTTTTCTTATCAGTATTATATTATTGTTGAAATGCTGATACTGCAATACTCCTGGAGAGTATTTGTCGGATTTTGAGATATTCTTTTGATGTATTCTTGCCGAAGAGAGCTAAAAGAAATTAGCCGGAAAGCTTTGAAAATACCAAAATGTATATTGACAATCGCTTGCTGGCGGATTAGAATCCTTCGCACAATTTAATATTTTAAAGGCTGTGAATGGGACTAGTATGCCTCTTCCAGAGCCCAGAGAGCCGGGTAAGGTGTGAGCCGGTGCTTTAAGGGAAGGCTGAATGGACCCGGGAGCTGCAAACCGAAAAGCCGGATTGAAGTGTGGCGAGTAGGCTTTGACGCAGGGGAAGCGTTAACACATCCCAGGGTATAAAAACAGAAGGTTTAGCACCAAAAGTTGAGTACCTGAAAAGAGATGGCAGGTTTTTGGTAAAAACCGGCCAAGAAGGGTGGCACCGCGGAAGTTGCCTCCTGCCCCTTTGAAAGGCAGGAGGCTTTTTGTTTTTAAGCGGATGTAATTGTGGTTCTAGAAACAAGGCGGACTAAGGTTTGGGAGGTGATTATGCGACTGGCAGCAATAACATGGCCCTTTGGGGCCTGAAGAATGAAGTTTAATGTGACTCAAGCAGTTAAAAAAAATTGGGAGAATTAATATGAAAGATAATACTTCAATGTTTTTTCTTAACCAGAAAGAAATGCCTTCTTCATGGTATAACATATTGCCGGATTTACCTGTGCCTCTTCCAGCGGTGCTTCATCCGGGTACCGGCAAACCAGTGACTCCACAAGACCTTGCGCCCTTGTTTCCAATGGAACTTATCATGCAGGAATTCAGCCCCGATCGTTTGATAGAAATCCCTGAGGAAGTGCAGGCGGTATATCGGATGTGGAGACCCACCGTATTACACCGGGCTTTCAAGCTGGAAAAAGCTCTGGATACACCGGCTAAGATATTTTACAAATACGAAGGTACCAGCCCGGCAGGCTCGCATAAACCGAATACGGCTGTCGCCCAGGCTTACTACAACAAAAAGGAGGGGATCAAGCGAATTGCTACCGAGACCGGAGCTGGACAGTGGGGCAGCTCTCTGGCGATGGGATGCGCCTTCTTTGGAATTGAACTTAAGGTGTATATGGTCAGAATAAGCTATCACCAGAAACCCTACCGTCGGTTGATGATGGAAACCTGGGGTGCAACCTGTGTACCCAGCCCGAGTCCGGACACCAAGGCAGGACGGGACATGCTGGCAAAAGATCCTGATTGCCCCGGGAGCCTGGGGCTTGCCATCAGTGAAGCGGTGGAAGATGCGGTCTCCCGGGACGATACCCATTATTCACTGGGGAGTGTACTAAATCACGTGCTGCTTCACCAGACAGTAATTGGACTGGAAGCTAAAAAGCAGATGGAGATGGCGGGAGAATACCCGGATATAATCATTGGCTGTGTCGGGGGCGGTTCCAATTTTGGTGGTATGCTGATACCGTTTGTTAAAGATAAGATTGCCGGAGCCAAACCGGAACTGCGTATCATTTGCGTTGAACCAACCAGCTGTCCCACTCTTACTCGAGGGCCTTATGCCTACGATTTTGGTGATGTAGCTGGCCTGACCCCTCTTTTAAAGATGTATACACTGGGACATGGGTTTATGCCCCCACCGGTTCACGCCGGTGGTTTGCGTTACCATGGCATGGCGCCGCTTATTTGCCACTTGCTCAGGCTGGGGTTGATAGAAGCCAGGGCTGTTCCACAGCTAGCAACCTTTGAAGCGGGGATAACCTTTGCCAGAACTGAAGGCATAATCAGTGCCCCTGAAACCAACCATGCGATACGCGTGACTATTGAGGAAGCGCTTAAGTGCCGCGAATCCGGTGAGGCAAAAACTATACTTTTGGCACACAGCGGACATGGACATTTTGATATGGCCGCCTATGAGAGTTACCTCTCGGGCAAGCTGGCTGATTATGATTATCCCGAAGAAAAGGTAAAAGAGGCGCTTAATTCTCTGCC
>CAZCQT010000214.1:0-3802 GCA_964500905.1 uncultured Moorellales bacterium | reverse complement strand
CATCCAAAACTTCACCCTCAGGGAAAAGGGTATCCGGTGCAATTGTGTTTAACTTGATATCGTGGATAAAGGTCATTTGGTCTTTGACGAGGTTATCATTGTTATCAATAAATTTACTTTGTACATTTGATATTTTGTGTTTGCCGAAGGGAAGTTTGATTAAGGGACCTAGCAAAATGGTAGTGAGGAAGGTATTTGTTAGTTTATGGAGAATAATAAAATGGTAGGCTGTAAAAAACAATATAGATTAGCAATATGCAAATATGTGGCGGTAAAGATAAAATAATTGCTAATAAGGGGGGATCGTCTTGAGGTGGTTAGTTTTATTATTGATTTTTATTGCATTTTTCTTTTTTTTGTCATCCGGGCCGCAACCGTTAAATACTGAACGATACACTCCGCGTAACCTTGAAACCGGGCTGGAGTCTGAAAAGACATTTAATGAGCTTCAAGAAAAATATCAAGCCCAGGCGGACGATTTTTTGTCAACTTTACTTTCCCCTGCCTTAGATAACGAAAGGGAGGAGGAGCATGAAACGCTAATTTTGGGGATAAAGGACAGGGCAGAAAAAGGGATTAGCAAAATCAAGTCTTTTTTCAGGAAGATTCAAGGTGAATGATACTTGGATGCAGCCTAAATTTGCCCAGCCCCATAACAGTGCCCTTGCCGATGTGGATGATCTCCGCAACCTTAAGGTAGGGCATAAACTCGGTAAAATCATCGCCTTTATATAAAACCTTGCCTGTCAGCCCATTTAACTCCACCCTGGATTTTTGCCGATTAGAATAGCGTACCATTTGATCTCCCTTTAATTGTGCCATTTCTATTTTAACTTCTTCCGCTGCTGCTAAAAGCTTTTTGTAATCAATATCCAGATCTACTACCCCATGGGCTTTTGTCAACATATCCAGTCTTCTTAGGATGGCCTTCATTAGGATATGGAAGGTGATAGTTTGCACGTTTCTGTTTTTCTCAATTAACTTGGTTGGGGTGATAAAATTAATCAGCAGTAAATCCTGTGCTTGATTTTGGCTATGGTTAAAGAAAGGGTTGAGATTTTGAAAAGGTATATTCTGAATAATCCCATGTTCTTTTGACCAGATAGTAGGATCCTTCTCACCTATTAACTCCACTGAGCCTAGCTCAAAGGGAATACTATTAGTGCCCAGGCCCTTTTTTGCGGCAAGATCAAAGGCTTTTATAAACAGCTCAACTAAAGTAATGCTTTTATGTCCAAAAAGGGTTAAAGTAAATTCCAGTTCATCCCCCGGCGAATAGTTTGTTTTTGTAGTAGTATAAGCATCTATCAAAAAGGGATGGGGACAATAGGCACGAGGTAAATTGTTTTTTAAAGTAGATTGATGAGTTTCAAAAATATAGGCATAGGAGCAATTTTCTATCAAGGGGCAAGCCTGACACTTACCATCATGGGTACAGCAGAGTTTTTTTAAGGCGTGCCCAAAAACACCCCTTAAAAGGGAGCCCTTATAAGGTGGTAGCTGCCCTGGCTGAAGAGCCTTTAATCTAAAATTTAATTGCAAGTAGTCCAGTTGTATCATTTTTATATGCCTCCTGTTCAATATGTTTTCGACCTTGCCCTTCTAAATCCTTTCATCTTTATTAAGCAAGGGCTTAATTTTTGAAGGTGAAGGGACAGAGTTGGGGGTGTTGGTAACCCCTTTTTCTCATCCACCTATCGTTTATAATGGGAGTGAAATACATATTAGCCATCGTCTTTACCCTTCTTCACCAAAATCTTAAGTAAAGGAAACTAATGAAATGGACAATGAAATGCCCGAAGAAATTATGAATAAAATTGAAAACCAGCTATCACAAATAATGGATTTTGAAAAAGCTGTTGATAAGCTTCAGCCTGTCACGGAGGAAGAAATAAGGCTGTCAGTTAAAGCGATGAACAATATAAAAGACCTGTGTGCAAGCAGCATAAAACCGCTATTGGAGGCCTCCTCAGAAGGTGAAGCATTTGCGGATAGAGTGAAAGCTTTGGTTTATACCGAGCTGGAAAAGCTTAGCGGTAGCTTTATTGATGGAAGAGATTTTGTTAATGCTTATAATTGCCTAACAATAGCGGACGAGTTTGCTCCAACTGATAAGCAAGAGGAAACCAAACACATGTTAAATACTTTTAAAGTTTTAAAGGAAGGCTACGAGCTTGCCAAAACAAAAAGTGAGCAGAGCCGTTTGGCTCCTGAAGATGAGCTTTTATTGAACCATGAGGATATTGTAATCCATGTTATGTTTCTAAGAGCAATAGCAGGAGATAGTCGCTCCCAATACACCTTGGGCAATATTTATAAAACACCGATTGCAGAAAGACTGGAACCGTTAGATATCCCCTATAACCCAAAGAAGGCAATTCAATGGATAAAAAAATCAGCCAAGCAAGGGGATAGGGGCGGAATATTGGCACTGGGTTTATGCTATTTTACAGGCGCAGGTGTTGGACAGGATTATGTTATGGCAGATAAATATCTACAGCGGGCAAAAAGCATGGGCAGCAAAGAAGCAATTGAAATGACAAGAGGGAGCGGTTATGCAAGCCTAGTCAGGGACGCCAAAAAAGAACTATATGTCTGGGTAGGCTTGGTTGTTGGAATAATTGTTGTGATATTGCTTGTTGTGGGGAATTTCTGATAAAAAGCAGCACAGGCGCTATTACTTGTATGGCAGGTAAACCGGGTGCCATCAGCGGAGATAATTTGATTATTTCCGTATGGTTGGTGTAGATGTTTTGTTAAGCTGTGCCACAAAGATAAATCCAGGACCTCTATACCTTTCTAACTATCCTCATGCCGGGTTGGAACTGACGAAGGCAGATATTGGGGGAGAGGATTTTAAAGGGCTTGTAGGTGAACTTTTTGGAGGATATTTAGTAAGATTACTCAAAGGATCAAGTAAATAGCAGGAATTTGTTGGATAATGTAGAAGGAATATTCAGGAAATGTTTAAATATAAGCAGTGGGAGGGAATTTTATGAAATTGATCTTAACCTTTGAAGGCAAGGATGAAACCATGAAGCTGTCTTTACACCATAATCACTATATTCAAGCTGCAATTTACCAGCTTCTAGATCCTGTGTACGCAACCTTCCTTCATCAAGAGGGATATATTTTTAATAATAGGCAATTTCGGTTGTTTAGTTTTTCTCGTTTGATGGGTAACTATTCTGTTGATTCAAAGGCAGGGGTTATTTCCTATACAGGTCCTGTTAAATTAGTAGTGTTATCTCCCATCCAAAATATTTCCGAAGAAATAGTCAACTCCTTAATAAGGGGTAAAGAGTTCAGAATTGGCACACAACAGTTGTCATGTGTCGCTGTCCAAGCGGAATATCCTTCGGTTACCTCAAGGGAGATAAAAGTGCGTACTTTATCTCCTATTGTCAGTTACAGCACTATGCTTCGCCCGGACGGTCGCAAGTTCACCTATTATTATGAGCCCGCCGAAACAGAATTTGTCCGTTTAGTGTGCGAAAATTTATTCAAAAAGTATAGGGCTTGGGAGTTAAACCCCGAAATTGCAGAGGCCGATTTTGATTTTACAATTGAGCCTTTGGGTAGGTATAGGAGAAGGATATTAAAGTATAAGGATATAATCATTAAGGGTTATTCTGGAAATTATTTATTAAGGGGAAAAGAAGAATATTTAAACTATGCCTTAAACGTAGGTCTGGGAGCAAAAGGGCCCCAGGGTTTTGGGGTAATTGAATTGGTATAGAAATGCAAAAGGGAAGGTTTCTTTTAACCTTCCCTTTTGCTAATCCTTGTAGGTAGACTAAAT
>CAZCQT010000213.1:0-3814 GCA_964500905.1 uncultured Moorellales bacterium | reverse complement strand
TCAATATGGGCATGCCGAAATGTAGATATTGCTACATGAACATATGTTTGCTGCAATATATATGTAAAATTATAAAACCATTAAATCCAGCGGGTATAATGAGCACCATTTTGATACCGAAGGGCGAAATAATGGATGTCAATAACAAGGTACTATTGCCGGAGGATAGATCCACCTTTGCTTCTTCGGATTCGCCAGTAAAGCTGTTCTTGATTGAATGAATATTATCGGGAATCTATTTCTTGATTATTTTACCATTTATAAATATAATATATCAAAGACTTGATTTATTAGAAATAATAAAACATAGGTGCAGGCAAAAAATAATAAAGCATAAGCTAAATATACAAAGAAAGCAGGGGGCGGCCCTATGGGGAATCATCCAAAATTAAACCATATCTATATTACTGAAAGATTAAGGCATCGACTGGATGAGATCGGTAACCACTCTATCACAACAGTAATTTCTCCCATGGGTTTTGGTAAAACAACGGCCATAGATTGGTGGGCAAAGAAAAAAATGAAAAGTCATAATGGTACTATAATTCTTAAGCAAATGATAGTTACCGATAGTATCACAGACTTTTGGAGCGGATTTTACAGAGCCTTCAGAGGGTATCCTGAATTAACAGAACAATTAAAAGCTTTAGGATATCCTAAGGATATGGTAGCCATTTCTTTGCTAGCCGAAATTTTAAATGATGCCCTATCGAAAATCGAAGAATCCCTTTATCTTATTATTGATGACTTGCACCTACTTGGGGAAAACACATTGACATCAACCCTTTTATTTCTTTCCAAAGCCCTGCCGGAAAACAGACATTTGATTCTCCTATCCAGAAACCAAATTTTTAATGAAGAGGAAAGGATGCGTCTGGGTAATTTTCTATGTGAAATAGGAATAGAGGATTTGCGGCTGGAGAATCAAGAAGTTGCCCTCTATGCCAAACATTGTCAATTGGATGTAAAGAACGATGATTTGATGGCTTTAGCGGAGTTCAGCGAAGGTTGGATTTCTATGGTTTATTTGAATTTCAAGTCTTACATACAAAGAGGCAGGTGGCTCTCAAATTCCTCTGATATATTTACATTGATTGATCAGGTTTTATTAGAACCTTTGCCGGAGCAACAGAGAGAATTCCTAATTCTTATAGGCATGGCTGATGAATTTACAGTAAAAAAAGCATCCTACCTATGGCAAAAGGGTGATGCAAAAGATTTAATAGATACACTCTCAAAAAACAACGCATTTATAACAAAAAATGAAAATGGCATTTATAGGTATCACCATATGCTGCTTCAATGCACCAGGCAGAAATTTGCCGAAAAGACGGAAGAATACCAAAGAGAGGGCTACCATAGGCTTGGTTTATGGTATTTAGAGCAGGAAGAGCATATCAATGCGTATTTTGCTTTTGCCAAGGCACAGGACTACGAAAACTTATTAAGAACCTTGGAAAAGGATAAAGCAAAAAGTCTTAATGCAGAACACAGTCAAGCCTTTTTCAGCTGGCTGAAAAATTGCCCTGAAGAGGTTTTGATAAAGCATCCCTATGCCCTTGTAGCCGGTATGCTTAAAAGCTTTTCATTCCACAATATTCCTGAAATAAAGCGGATGAAGGGCTTATTGCTTAGTTCTCTTCAGGAGGATGGACTCCTAACCCAGCAGGAGAGAGATAATCTTTTAGGAGATGCAGAAATTTCAGAGAGTTTTTTGGCCTACAACAATATCTCTGCAATGAGTGAATACCATCGTCGAGCGTGTTTCTTGTTAAACCGAAACCTCCTTGAGTGTTGATCCTAAAGGAGCATGGACATTTTCCGCCCCATCCATATTGATGATGTACCACAGGGTGATAGGGGGTGCGGATAGTGAAAACCTAGAGATGATGGACTGTATGCCCTATTACTATCAAGTATCAGACGGACACGGCAAAGGTGCGGAGGATAGCTTTGCTGCCGACCTGTACTATGAACGGGGGCAGCTGATTGATGCCGAAATCTCAAACCAAAAAGCATATTCTGCCGCCAAAGAAAAGAATCAGTTCAGCATTATGATATGCTGCTGTTTTTTATCCATGCGTATAGCAATATTTAACGGTGATTATGACAAAATGAACAGGACCAGCCTTGAGTGCAGGGAGTGGTTATATACGGAACGGCAGTATACGCTGATGAACACATTGGATATGTGCTTGGGCTTTCTCTATGCACTCATTGGTCATCCGGAGCTGTCACCTGCATGGATGGCGGAAGGAAAAATAAAAGAGGCTCTAGTAATGTTTCCCGCAACCCCCATGCTCAATACATTTTACAACCAGCTATTGCTGGCACAGGGGGAATGGACGAAGCTTTTAGCCAGGAAAGAAGAGTGCGAAAAGCTCTACGGCATATACAACAATGTGCTTTGCGAAATTTGGCTGCGTATACAGATCTCCTCAGCACTAAAAATGATTAATAGAAAAGAGGAGGCAAAGAAGGAACTGCTGTTGGCCTTAGGAATGGCAATGCCTGATATGATTATAATGCCTTTCATAGAAAGTGAATATTATATAATGGACCTGCTGGTAGAACTTCAAGCTTCCGGAATTTATGAAGGGGAAATTGCAGGGATTATATCCTTATCAAAGAGATTTAGCGATTCAAGACAGAAAATATGCCTAAAGTATTTTGGAGAACACAAAAATTACGGGCTGTCTGAAAAGGAACTCAAAATTGCATTATTAGCAGCCGAAAGAAAAACCAACTTGGAAATTGCAAGGGAGCTTCATTTGGCAGAGGGAACCGTCAGAAACCAGCTTTCAAGAATCTTTGACAAGCTAGGTGTAGCAGAACAGCAAGGAAAGAATAAACGGTTGGCACTGAAGGATTTATTGAAAATAAGAAAGTAGTGACAAATGGTCACACTACAAAAATAAAACGCCATTGTACAATAAAAAAGTACAATGGTGTTTTATTTATTTTTAAGGAGGTGGAGCCATGAAAGGGAAACCCATTATCAGGGTTGAGCCGTTGGAAAACAGCATTTTGAGGGTTACCTTTGATACCGGGAACTGTGTAACAATAGACATCAAGCCAAGGCTTAAGAACTACCGTTTTGGTGTGTTGCATGACCCTGCTGTATGGAAAACAGCAGATACAGACGGGAGTTTTATCTATTGGTATAAAAACGGACTGTCGGTGGTGGAGCTGGCATATAACGAAATAATGAAAATGACTCTGGGGGAGTCATATTAAGGAGGGAAAGTTTAGAATGAAATTCAAAGTAAAATCAAAATTGGCATGGAAATGTATTGGCAGCCTATTTTTGGCGTTGTGTATGTTGCTGGCTATGCTGCCCACGACGGCTTTTGCCGAAGTGGGAGGGGAATTTACCGCTGATAATTTGAACTATAAGATACTTACAGAGGATACGGAGGATGGTACCGGCACCGTGACCTTGGTGGGAGGAAGCAATTATCAAAATTTAACTGTGCCCGAGGCGGTATATAATAGCGGAACAAAAACGACCTATACAGTCACCCAGATGGGGGACGGGGCAAGCATATTCGGCTCGGCTGCACCGCAACTGGGGAATGTATTTATACCCGACACGGTGACAACCATTGCTGACAAGGCTTTTTCAGGTGCAAACATTAACAGTATAGATTTGGGCAAGACTTTGGAAGCCATCGGCAGGGAGGCTTTTAATGGTGTCCAAAGTCTTGAAGCCATTGTAATACCGGAATCGGTAAAAACCATTGGGGAAAAGGCATTTTCCGAATGCACCGACTTGCTTAATGTCACATTTTTAGGAGATGTGCCCACCCAAATT
>CAZCQT010000212.1:0-3824 GCA_964500905.1 uncultured Moorellales bacterium | reverse complement strand
AATCTATTCCCAAATCTCGTGCAAAAATCATGCATCTTCTCCTTCCGCGTCAAAAGCAAGCTTATAGACTCAGTTTATGTCAAACTATATTTTATAATGTAAACGCTTAGTATTCAAGGAAAGTTTTATTTTCCTTGTTTGGAATTAGATGGAATGAGCATCATTTAAGCAATGCTTTTATCGGCAAAGTCCTCACATTTTCCCCTCTCGTTTTAGACTGTAATGTTTTTGATCTCCAATAATAATATGATCCAAAACAGAAATACCTAAAAGTTCCCCTACCTCTACCAACCTTATAGTTATTGCCAAATCCTCAGCACTAGGGTTAGGATCTCCGCTGGGGTGGTTATGTACCAAAATCACGGCCGCCGCACTCTTTTTAATTGCCTGTTTAAATAATTCCCTGGGGTGAACAATGGAAGCGTTTAAACTGCCTACGGAAATGGTTTCCTGATATAAAACCTGATTTTTTGTGTCAAGCAATAAAGCCACAAAATGTTCCCGATCCAAATGACGCATTTGCTCCATTAAGAGTTCCGCCACATCCTCCGGAGTTTTAATAACGGGTTTTACCCCTTTGCTTTTTAAGGCCACTCTTCGCCCCAATTCCACTGCTGCTTTTACTTGACTGGCTTTGGCTAAGCCAATGCCATGAATAGCCGCTAAATCTTCAATGCTTGCTTCCGCTAAAAAATTTAAACCCTTGGGTTGAGCCAAAATTCTGTCCGCCAGAGAAATTGCACTTTCTCTTTGGCTGCCGGTACGAAGTAAAATAGCCAGCAGTTCTCCATCTGATAACCTTTCAGCTCCTAATGCCTCCATTTTTTCTCTTGGCCGCATTTCCGGCGGCATATCTGCAATAATCCACTTTTCTGCCATTATTCTCCCCCTCAAAAAAACAGATTGTTAATTAGTACGTAACATTTAATAGATCCGTCCCCATTGACTTTAAGAGAAGGTAAAGCAGGTGAATTGGCAAACCCACAACATTAAAGTAACATCCGTCAATTCTTTCCACAAAAAGACCCCCTTTGCCTTGGATGCCGTAGGCCCCCGCCTTATCAAATGACTCCCCTGAGGAAATATAGCTTTCAATTTCGGCTTCCGTCAATTGCTTAAAATAAACACGAGTAATTTCATGGGCCAGTTGTTGTTTGCCGCTTTTTCCATCAACAATAGCCAGCCCTGAAAAAACTAAATGCTCCCTGCCGCTTAAAGAACGAAGCATCTTTTTAGCATCTGCCTCGGAAGTTGGTTTGCCCAAAATCTTTTCATCCAAAACCACAATGGTATCCGCTCCAATAATTAAACCCTCTTTCATTTCCTTGGCCACATTTGCGGCCTTTAAGCGAGCCAAGGTTTCCACCAATTCATAGGGCGGCAAAGCAAGGTTTAATTCTTCCGGCACATTGCTTATCTTTATTTCAAAGGGGATTCCTAGATCCTCTAATATTTTCTGCCTTCTAGGGGAAGCTGAGGCCAATATTAATTTCATAATTATTTCCTCTTTTTTTGAAATTAATGTAGAAATATTAAAAAACGCCTTGTTACCAAGGCGCTTTATTATTATCCCCTGCGGTAGCCCAAATTAAAGGTAAGAACCTCTAAGTTAACCGATAAATCCACATTACGTAATTCTATATCCAAAGGCACATTTAATACTGTGGGGGCAAAGTTCAAAATTGCTTTTAGCCCGGCCTCAATTAATAAATTTGCCACATCTTGAGCCGCCACGGTAGGTACTGCTATTACTCCTATTTTTGCTTTTTCAGCTTCTGCTATTTCCTTCAACCTGCTTGTAGGAAAGACCTCTATTCCGTTTAACCGGTAACCGATTTTTTTAAGATCATTATCAAAAATACCAACAACGTGAAAACCTCTTTCCCTGAAACCTCCATACATTGAAAGAGCAGCACCCAGGTTTCCGGCACCAACAATCACCAGGGGCCATTTTTGATTTAAACCCAGGATTTTCATTAGATGATGGTACAAATCCTGCACATTGTAGCCTACACCACGAGTTCCAAACTCGCCAAAATAAGCCAAATCCTTTCTTACTTGAGCAGAGCTCACACCTACTCCCTCTGCAATTTCGTTGGAAGAGATTGTAATGATACCTCTTTTATCCGCTTGAGAAAGGTATCTGGAGTAAACGGAAAGTCTTGTAATAGTTGCTTCCGGGATCTTCAACGTTTTCAAAATAATTCCTCCCTGTAATGTATAGTTCAAAAAATTAAAACCTATATGAGTGAAACTTCACTAAATCCATTCTATGTCATTATATACCATTTGCCAAAAAAATCAAAGGGAAATGTCGAATTTAGTATAATTATCTTCTAATAAAAATTTTCGAGCTTCTGCAATCATATAAATAGAACCGGTTACGCAAAAAAGATCCCCTTTTTCAGTTAACAGCAAGCCCTTTTTTATAGCCTGCTTAATATCCGGAATGATTTGCAAATCCTGCACATAACTTTTTGCCAGATCCCCAATTGCCTCCCAATCCCCCGCCCGAGGGCTGTTGGGCTTTGTTAGTATTAGACCATCAGCCAAAGGAGCTAAAATTGCTAAAACCTTTTCCCTTTCCTTATCCGCCAGCATTCCCAAAATTAAAATCAACCTGTTATATATAAAAAGTTCTTTCAAGGCTTTTCTTAAGGTTAAAGCTCCATCAACATTATGGGCAGCATCAATTAAAACGGTTGGCCTTGTATGCAATATTTCCAACCTGCCAAGCCAGACAACTTTCTCCAAGCCATCTCTGATAGCCTGCTCAGTAATAGAATACCCCAAAGATGATAAACATTCCATCACGGCTACTGCCGTGGCCGCATTAACACCCTGATGTTCCCCCAAAAGGGGAGTTTTTAAAGCAAGATAGCTGGCTTTAAATCCCCTATAATTAAAGGAAATCCCACTTAAGTCCGATGATAAAATTTCTATCTTAAACTGTTGCCCAAAAACCATTACTTCTGCTTGTTTTTCCTTTGCAGCTTCTTGGATAATTTTCAAAACTTCCGGCAATTCAGTCGCGGTTACTACTTTATTTTTGCTTTTAATAATACCCGCCTTAACTCTAGCAATGCTTTCCAAATCATTGCCCAAGTAATCCATATGATCCATGCCTACGTTAGTAATCACTGATACCAAGGATTCCGCCACATTGGTTGAATCAATGATACCTCCCAACCCAACTTCCAAGGCAACGAAATCCACTTCTTCCTCGGCAAAATACAAAAAAGCAATGGCTGTATTTACTTCAAATTCTGTGGGGTGTTCAAAGCCTGCCGCCACCATTTTTTCTAAAACGGGTTTAAGTCTGGCTACTAAACTAGCAAAGGCAGCCCGGGGAATTTCTTCACCGTTAATGCGCATCCTTTCGGTATAATTATGTAAATGCGGGGAACTAAACAAGGCTGTTTTATATCCGGCAGCCTTTAATATTGCTGCCACCATAGCCGCAGTTGAGCCTTTACCGTTGGTTCCACCAATGTGAATTATTTTTAATTTTTGCTGGGGATTATCCAACTCCTTTAATAATTCAGCAATTCTGCCCAAGCCAAAATTATAGCCGAATTTAGTTAAATCCCTCAAAAATTCCAGTGCTTCCTCGTAGTTCATAATAGGCACTACCCCTTTGACCATTTATTGTTATAAGCTGTTTAAAAAGTCCAGCCTTGCTTTAAGTGATTCCTCCTTAATTTGTACCTCACCAAGCTTTACTTTTTCTTTTTCAATAATCTCCGCAGGAGCCTTGGCTAAAAAGCCGGGGTTATTACATTTATTTTCTATTTTTATTCTTTCAGTTTCCAATGCTTTTAACT